>NZ_DASVSF010000107.1 GCF_036388275.1 Longimicrobium sp. | reverse complement strand
GCTGCCGCCGTTTGAGCAAGGACTACGAGGGCCTGCCGGAGAGTAGCGAAGCATGGATCCATCTTGCGATGTCGGGTCTCATGCTCCGTCGGCTTCGGCCAAGTTGACATTTCTCAACACCCTCTGAGGCCCAGGCGCACCGCACTCGCCCGCATACGGTACCTCGCGGGCCGAAGGATCCAGCCGCGGATACGTACGAGCCGGGGCGCGGCAGCGGTCACGGAGGCAGAGGCCGCAGCGGGGACGGATGCAGTGGGCACGGATGGAGAGGGCGCGGCGGCGGGTACGGATGCAGAGGTCCCGGCCTCCCTCCGGCGGTTGAAACCGCGCCTGGAACGTCACGAAGTCCGCCTTCGCGGACTGCACGCCAAGCCCGGTGCGTCGGGCGACGAAAGCGCGACCCGCTGTCCTGATTTCCGCCGGGCGCTCGTTGAGCACCCCATCGTCCGTCGCCGACCGGACGGCAAACGCCTGTTCTTCACCGTGGAAGCCGCGGGCGCCCAGCTGGCCCTGCCCACCCTGCGCTTTTCCGTCGGCTACGCATTCTGACGGCGGCTCGCTCCGCCGCCTGGGCCCGTGGTGCCCCACCCTTCCGCCGGTTCGGCGGATCTACCCCTTCTCTACCTGGAGGACCCTTGTTCAACCGCTTCGCCCTTCGCACCGCCGCCGGGATCACCCTTCTGGCCTCCGCTGCCTGCGGCACCATCATCAACGGCAGCAAGCAGAACGTCTCGTTCTCCAGCACCCCCAGCGGTGCGACGGTGTTCGTCGACAACCAGCAGATGGGCGTCACGCCGGTTTCGCTGAGCCTTTCGCGCAAGGACCACCACGACGTCCGGCTGACCCTGCCCGGGTACCAGCCATACGAGATGAAGCTGACCCGCGGGATCAGCGGGTGGGTGTTCGGCAACATCCTCTTCGGAGGCATTCCGGGGCTGGCCATCGACGCCATCACCGGCGGGCTGTACAAGCTGAGCCCCGACGACGTGCAGGCTACGCTGGTGTCGGGCACGGCCATGCGCACGGGCGACGGCCTGGTGGTGCTCGTGGTGCTTTCCGCCGACCCGAGCTGGGAAAAGATCGGACAGCTGGAGCCCGTCGCCGGGTTCTGACCGAAGGGTGGCACCCCCGCTCGCGCGGGGGTGCCCGCCCGCGCGGCGGCGCGGCCCGGAAATCGCCCGGGGCAGCCGAACGCATTCTCGTCGCCCATTCGTTCAACGCATCACCACGACCCGATGAACCAGACCCCCGTCACCCCCAAGCAGATGGACGCCATCCGCGAGGTGGTGAACATCGGCGCCGGCCACGCGGCCACCAACCTGTCAGCCCTCACCGGCCTGACCGTGATGATCTCCGTCCCGCGCATCCAGTGGGCCGGCGTGGGCGCCGCCCTTCCCGGCGACGGCGACCTGGTGGTGATCACCGTGCCCATCACCGGTGTCAGCGAGGCCGGCGGCGAGCGCGCCTCCCTGGTGCTGGCGACGGAGACGGCCCTGCGCATGGTGGCGCTGATGCTGCGCCGCGACCCGTCCATGCACCAGGAGGTGGGCGCGTTCGAAAAGTCGGCGCTCATGGAGATGGGCAACATCGTCTGCGCGGCCTACGTGGGGGTGCTGGGCACCTTCCTGGGCAAGGGGATCATGATCGGCACGCCCGAGATGAAGGTGGGGCCGCGGAGCGAGCTGGCCCCCCAGGCCGCGCACGGGCTGGTGATCGAAACCGACTTCACCTTCCTGGCCACCACCTTCGAGGGCATCTTCGTCCTCAGCCACAGCGAGGTGTCGTTCACCTCGCTGCTGCGGGCGCTCGGCTTTCCCGACGCCGGCCGTCCCGCCGCGTCCCCCTGACGATCTCCGCCATGCCGGACGAGGGGTTCGCCCCGTTCTCGGCCGCCGCGCGCCACGAGCACCTGCGGTCGCTGCCGGGCGAAACCTGGGACCTGCTGGTGATCGGCGCCGGCATCACCGGCGCGGCGGCGGCGCGCGACGCGGCGGGGCGCGGGCTGCGGGTAGCCCTCGTGGACGCCGGCGACGTGGGCCGCGGCACCAGCAGCGCCTCGTCGCGGCTGATCCACGGCGGCATCCGCTACCTGGAAACCTTCGAGTTCCGCCTGGTCTTCGAGGCCAGCGCCGAGCGGCGCCGCCTGCTGGGGCTGGCTTCGCACCTGGTGCACCCCCTGCCCTTCCTCTTTCCCGTCTACCGCGGCGGGCCCGTGGGCTACCGCAAGCTGCAGGCGGGGATGTGGCTGTACGACGGCCTTTCCCTGTTCCGCAACATCGCGCGCCACACGATGCTTCCGCGCGCGCGCCTGCGCGAGGAAGAGCCGGGGCTGCGCACGGACGGGCTGGTGGGCGCGGCGCGGTACTTCGACGCGTCGGTGGACGACGCCCGGCTGACGCTGGCCAACGCCCGGGGCGCGCACGAGGCGGGGGCGGCCGTGGTTCCGCACGCGGCGGTCGTCGGCTTTCTGCGCGAGGGCGGCTCCGTGGTGGGGGCGCGCGTGCGCGACTGCCTGCGCCCCGGCGCGGAGCCGATGGAGGTACGCGCGCGGGTGGTGATCAACGCCACCGGGCCGTGGTGCGACTCCGTGCGCAAGCTGGCGGATCCCGGCGCCGCGCCGCGGCTGCGGCCCACCAAGGGCGTGCACGTCGTGGTCCCCCGCGAACGCATCGGCAACCGCAACGCCGTCACCTTCCGCTCGCCCGTGGACGGCCGCGTGATGTTCGTGCTTCCCTGGGGCGAGTTCAGCTACGTGGGCACCACCGACACCGACTTCACCGGCTCGCCCGCCGAGGTGCGGGCGGACGCGGAAGACGTGAAGTACCTGCTGGACTCGGCCAACGGCATCTTCCCCGGCGCGAAGCTCACCGAGTCCGACGTCGTCAGCACGTGGGCGGGGGTGCGTCCCCTCCTCGCCCCGCACAGGGGCGCGGGCGACGGGCTGACGGCCAGCGCCACCTCGCGCGAGCACGAGATCTGGCGCGACCCCGGCGGGCTGCTGAACATCGGCGGGGGGAAGCTGACCACGTATCGCGTGATGGCCCGCCAGCTGGTGGACCGGGCCGTGCGCGAACTGAAGCCCCAGGGAGTGCAGGCGGGGATGTCGCCTACGGCGCACCTTCCCCTCCCCGGCGACCCGCGCGAGCCGTGGGAGGCCTTCCGCGAGCGCCTGGTCGGCGAGGCGGTGGCGGCCGGGCTGGGCGCGGACACCGGCGAGCACCTGGCGCGCGCCTACGGCGAGGACGCCGACGCCATCCTCGGGGCCGCCCGCGGCGACGCGTCGCTTTCCGCGCGGCTCATGGAGGGACACCCCTACATCTGGGCCGAGGTGGTGCACGCCGTGCGCGCCGAGATGGCGATGAGCGTCGACGACGTCCTCGTCCGCCGCCTTCACCTGTTCTACGAGGCGATGGACGGCGGGCTCGCGGTGGCGGAACGGGTGGCGCGGCTGATGGCGGCGCAGGAAGGCATCGGCTGGTCCGCGGCGCAGACCGCGGCGCAGGTGGATGCGTATCGAAAGTCGGTCGAGGCGACGCGCGGGTTCGGCGGCTGAACCGTGCTGCTGGCCAAGCCCGCCGCGGGGCCGCCTGGCAAACGCTGAGCATCGTCCGCAACCGGTCCGCCAATGCAATGCGCGCATGCTGGATGGGCGATCGCGCACCCGGAACAGGGGCGCGTGCAACGGTCCGGGGAAGCAGTGGTGGCCCGAAACTCGCAGTCATTGGCATGGGTGGTGCCGGGTTCGTTCAACGTTGTGAACGACGTTGCGAAACCCTCCCGCCACGCCGCGCCGGGCGCTCGTTCCCACCCCCGCGCGACACGACCAGACGGCTGGCGGACCGGGGCGGCGAAGGTGTAGTATACCGATGGTGGGCGAGCGGAGCCGCGAACAAACGGCGGCCCGGGCGTTGACACAGGCCTTCCGGTGCCCTATCCTCTATACACTCCATGCAGTTACATCTTACCGGGCACGCGGTTGCCACGCCTGAGCCCCGGATATAAACGGATCTGTGACGCGGCGGCCACGGCGGCCGTCACCTGGCGGTGCTCGGCCCGGGTGTCCGGGTTCTCTTCAAGTGGTGCGGCGGTATCCCCGCCGCGAATCTCGGAACGCGGCCATGAACGAGACGAACGTCCGTTCATGCGCGTACCGGGATGCGTTTCCGCCCTCACGAGCCTCCCGACCGTCGGCGCAGGCTCGTGTAGTGCGGGGTGATGGGCGGTGTCGCGGGCACCTCTGCTCGTGACATCAAATCGGGAAACCATCAGGAGGATCAGCATGTCGAAGCTTCGTGCGCTCGGTGCGTCGTTGCTGCTCGCCCTGGCTGCCCTCCCCTCCTCTGCGCATGCGCAGGGTCGGGGCGAGGTAGCGGGGCAGGTGACGGCGTCCGAAACCGGAGAGCCGCTCAGCGGCGTCCAGGTTCGGGTTCAAGGAACGACTCAGCAGGTAGTGACCGACGCGGGAGGCCGCTATCGGATGGGCCAGCTGTCGGCGGGCTCGCACACCCTGGCGGTGAGCCTGGTGGGCCGCAGCGCCTCCTCGCGGTCGATCACGATCGTCGCCGGGCAGACCACCACCGCCAACTTCCAGCTGTCGCCGTCGGCGGTTCTGCTGGAAGGCGTCGTGGTAAACGCCGTCACGGGCCAGCAGGAGCGCCGCCGTGAGGCGGGAACCAACACGTCGAACATCAACGTGGGCGACCTGAACATGGGTCCCATCACGAAGGTGGCCGACGTGCTCACCGGCCGCACCACGGGCGTGACGCTGCAGGGAGCGGCCGGCACCACCGGCACCTCGCAGCGCATCCGCATCCGCGGCGCCAACTCGCTGTCGCTGAGCAACGAGCCGCTGGTGTACATCGACGGGGTGCTCGCCAACACCGCCCCTCCGCCAGGAGCGGCATTCACGGCCGGCATCGCGGTCGGCGGCCAGCAGCCCACGCGCCTGAACGACCTGAACCCCGACGACATCGAGAACATCGAGGTCCTGAAGGGCCCCGCCGCCTCGGCGCTGTACGGCACCGCGGCGGCCAACGGCGTGCTGCTGATCACCACCCGCCGCGGCCGCGCCGGCCAGACGGTGTGGCGCGGGTACGTGGAATCGGGATCGATCGAGGACGTGAACGAGTATCCCCTGAACTACGCCACGGTGCAGGGCACGACCGACCCGAACGCCACCATCTACAACCCCTCCACGGGTACGTTCGCCACCGGGATCACCCTTTGCTCCAACGAGGCCTCCACCCGCGCGGTGGGAGCGGCCGGCAAGTGCACGCAGGGGGCCACGTTCAGCTTCGACCAGTTCCGTGACCGCCGCACCACGCCGTTCTCCACGGGCCTGCGCCGCAAGGCCGGCCTGAACGTTTCCGGCGGCACGGCGAACCTCACGTACTACCTGTCGGGCGACCGCGAGGGCGAGCGCGGGGTGATCGACTACAACACCCTCAGCCGCACCAATCTTCGCGCCAACCTCAACGCGCAGCTGCGGGGCAACCTGACCGCCCAGGTCAACGCGGGCTACATCCGCACCGACCTTCAGTCGCCCTCGGGAGACAACAACGTCTTCAGCCCCCTGATCAACGGCCTGACCGGGCCGGGGCAGTACATCCCGGGGATGGAGAGCCCCACGATCGGCCGCGCGTTCGCCTCCGGCGCCACGCAGTGCACGACGCCCACGTGCGGCGGCAAGCGGCTGGGCGCGCAGTTCAACTACAACAACGCCGACATGCGCTACGTGTTGGCGAACCAGTCGGTGGACCGCTTCCTCCTGGGCGCCAACACCAACTTCCGCCCGACGTCGTGGCTGGCGCTGAACGCCAATACGGGCCTCGACTTCTTCTCGCGGTTCGACCAGCAGACGATCGATCCGAACAACCTGCCGCTGGCCAACAGCTACATCATCGGGTACCGCGACGGGCGGCGGTCGAACAACTACCAGTACACCCTGAACGGAACCGCCGTCGGTACCTTCGAGGTGTCGAACGCGCTCACCACCACCACCACGGCCGGCCTCAGCTACCAGCAGCAGCGTTTCGGCGAAGTGACCTGCTACGGTGAAGGCATCCTGGTGGGTACCGATTCGTGCGGAAGCAGCACGGCGCAGTTCGCGGTGAACGAGAACGATTACGACAACAAGATCTTCGGCATCTTCGGCCGGCAGGAGCTTGCGCTGAACGACCGCCTGTTCGTGGCCGCCAGCCTTCGCGGCGACCGCAACTCGGGGCTGGTGGAGGACTTCGTGATCTACCCCTCGGCCAGCGCGTCGTGGGTGATCAGCGAGGAGCCCTTCTTCCCGCAGACCACGTTCCTGAGCAACCTGCGCCTGCGCACCGCCGTCGGCCGCAGCGGCCTTCGCCCGTCGTTCGGCGAC
The DNA here is from genome assembly GCF_036388275.1 of Longimicrobium sp. NCBI lineage: Bacteria > Pseudomonadati > Gemmatimonadota > Longimicrobiia > Longimicrobiales > Longimicrobiaceae > Longimicrobium > Longimicrobium sp. The sequence goes on along the minus strand of NZ_DASVSF010000107.1, from coordinate 135,519 downwards.
GCCGAGAGCTTTTCGCGCGCGGTGCCGGTGGAGCTTGCGGCCACCACGCAGATCGCGGCGGTGCCGTTCTCCACGGGCAACCCGACCCTGAAGCCGGAAATCACGACGGAGTACGAGGCCGGCGTTGACGTGGGCCTGTTCAACGACCGTCTGGCCGCCGACTTCACCGCCTACACCAAGCGCTCGCAGGACGCGCTGGTGCAGCGGCCCCTTGCCCCGTCGCAGGGCCTCGCGGGCGGCCAGGTGTTCCAGAACCTGGGCAGCATCCGCAACTCGGGAACCGAGCTGGGAATCAACGCGCTGCTCCTGGACCGCACGAACACCCGGCTGAACGTGCGCCTGGCGCTCACCACGCTGCATAACGAAATCGAGGAGCTGGGCGCGGGCATCGCTCCCATCGTCTTTGGGCGCGGCCCGCAGAACCACCGCGAAGGGTTCCCCACGGGTGCCTTCTTCGCGACGCCCTACACCTTCGCCGACGCGAACAACGACGGCCTGATCAGCCGCGGCGAGGTGAAGGTCGATTCGTCGCGCTTCCTGGTGGTGCCCACGCAGAACGCCCTCCGCAAGGCGCAGGGCCTGACCAGCGACACGCTCAACTTCACGTACGCGGGGCCGTCGCTCCCCACCAACACCCAGTCGTTCTCGGCCGACCTCACGCTGTTCGGCACCGTGTCCATCACCACGCTCTTCGAGCGCCGGGCCGGGCACAAGCAGCTGAACTTCACGGAGTACTTCCGCTGCCGCAGCCAGACGCAGTCGCAGTGCAACGCCACCGGCAACCCGAAGGCGGACCTCGCGGACCAGGCGCGCTACGTGGCGAGCACGGCCCCGGCGGCCCAGGGCCTGGGCGCCACGGCGTTCGGCTACATCGAGGACGGCGAATTCATCAAGTGGCGCGAGCTTTCGCTGCGCGTGGGCGTGCCCGACCGCCTGGGCCAGAACCTGCCCGCGCTGCGCGGCGCCAGCGTGACGTTCTCGGGCCGCAACCTCAAGACGTGGACCGACTACACCGGGCTGGATCCGGAAATCAACGAGACGGGCGGCGGATCGAACTTCAACCAAGGTGAGTTCAATACGCAGCCGCCGGTCCGCTACTTCACGGTCCGCCTGGACCTCTCCTTCTGAGCGGTGAGCTGAACCAATGAAATCCACTGGAATTTTCGGGAAGGGGCTTCGGCCTCTTCCCAGGATCCTTGCCCTGGGCGCGCTTGCGCTCCCGCTGGGCGCCTGCGACCTGGACCGGCTCCTGGCGGTGCGCGACCCGAAGCAGGTGTCGCCGGAAGAGCTGGAGAACGCCGAGTCGGTGCCGGGGCTGTACGCCGGCGCGCTCCGCTCGTTCTTCGTCGCCTACAGCGGCGCGGCCGACGACGCCTACCTGACGGTATCGGGGGCGCTGTCTGACGAGCTGTACACCGCCGACACCTTCGTCACCCGGCAGGCGACGGACAAGCGCGACCAGCAGCCGCCAGCGCTGGGCAACACTTCCGACGTTGCGTACGCACGCCTGCAGCTTGCCCGCGTGAACGCACGGCGCGCCGCGGCGGCAGCGGAATTTTTCAACGTGGGCGCCGTCGGTGGTGCGGCGACCCTTCCGGCCACGCTGGCCACGCTGCGCGCGATCGAGGGCTACACCTACGTGACGCTTGCCGAGGGCTTCTGCGGCAACATCCCGTTCTCGGTGATCCCGGACATGGGCCCCATCAATCCGGTCGACACCACGCAGTTCCGGCCCGGCATCAGCACGCTGGCGGCGTTCGACACCGCCATCGTGCGAATGACCTCCGCCCTGGCGGCGCAGTCCACGAGCAACCTGGCCAAGGTGGGGCTGGGCCGCGCCCAGCTGAACCGCGGCAACTACCAGGCGGCGGCGGCGGCGGTGGCGGGCGTGCCCACCACCTACGTGTTCCGCATCGAGCACTCGGCCAATTCGTTGGCGCAGACCAACCCCATCTGGAACCTGCAGTCCAACGGCCGCTACGGCGTCTCGAACGACGAGGGCGGCATCCAGCGCCCGGACCAGCTGGCGGCGAGCGCGACGCCGGCCGATACCGTCGGGTTCAGGACGGATGAGGGCGAGGGACTGGCGTTCCGCGCGTACATGGACCCGCGCGTGGCGTGGGCCGCGCAAGGGGGCGGGTTCGCGGGCGGCGTGAACCTGTTCGTCGACCGCCGGTACGTCGACCAGAACTCCGACGTGCCGCTTGCTTCGGGCGTCGAGGCGCGCCTGATCGAGGCCGAGGCGCAGCTGGCGGCGGGCGACGCGGCGTGGCTCACGACGCTGAACACGCTTCGGGCCTCGGCTTCCACGCTGATCCCGATCCTGTACCCGGCCATTCCGGATGCCATCAAGGTCACGTTCCCGCAGACGCTGGCTCCGCTGACCGATCCGGGCACGGCGGCCGAGCGCGTGGACCTGCTCTTCCGCGAGCGCGCGCTGTGGATGTACGTGACCGGCCACCGCCTGGGCGACATGCGCCGCCTGATCCGCCAGTACGGCCGTTCGGAGTCGTCGGTGTTCCCCACGGGCACCTACTTCTATGGCCCCGGCGGGGTGTTCGGCAACGACGTAGCGCTGCCGATCCCGTTCACCGAGATCAACAACACGCAGTTCGACCCGTCCAAGTGCAACGTGGACCAGGCCTGATCCAGGCCTGACCCCGCGGTACTGCGGCAGGACCGATTGCCGGAAGGGGGTGCCGAAATGTTTCGGCACCCCCTTCCACAAGGCTGGACAAACGCGCACGGCCCGCGTAGGCTACACAAGGGCATTCCCCGCGGCCACGTCCGGCACCCCGCCGGCGGTACGAAGCGAACGCTGCCTCCAACCCGGAGCGCACCCCCATGCTGCGTCACACCTTTCTCCACGCCACCCTCTGCCTTTTCGCCGCCGCCGCGCTGGACGGGCAGGCCGTCCGCGGCCGGATCGTGGACCGCGCGACCATGCAGCCCATCCCCACGACCGAGGTGACGGCCGTAACCGCCGGAGGCCGGCGCATCGGGCGGACAATGTCCGATTCCGCCGGCGGCTTTTCGCTCGATCTGCGGAACGCGGGCAGCTACCGGCTCGAGGCCCAGCGCATCGGCTACCGGCCCGTGACCAGCCCCGGCTTCGACGTGGGCGCGCGCGAGGCGCTCGAGGTGGACCTGCACATGACGGTGGAATCCATCAACCTGGACCCGCTGGTCATCCACAGCCGGACCGAGCCTCCGCACCTGGCCGACCTGGAGCGCGCGGGGTTCTATGGGCGCGAGCGGTCGGCGCCGGGGCTGTTCCTGAGGCGTGACGACATCGCTCGTACCCGCGGGGCGCGGATGTCGGACGTCCTGGGCACCATTCCCGGGGTGCGAAGGGCCACCATCCAGGGCCGCGCCGGCGTGTCGCTGGGGCGGTCCGGGGGGACGGGCCGGGCGTGCCCGCCCGCGGTGTTCCTGGATGGAATGCCGGTGGTGAGGGCCGAGGGCATCGACGACATCATCCACGTCGCCGCCATCGAGGCAATGGAGGTGTACCGCGGGCCCAGCCAGACACCGCCGCAATTCGCCGGGCCGGAGACGGGGTGCGGCGTGATCGTGATCTGGAGCCGGCGAAAGGCGTAAGTGAATTCGTGGCAGCGCTGGCGCGCCTGGCACTGCCTTCCATCCCTTTCCGGAGAGCCAAATGCTACGCACTATCTTTGCTTCCACGCTCGTTCTGGCCGTTGCGGGGTGCGCGACGGGCGCCCAACCCGCGACGACCCGGGGCCCCGAAAGGGTGACCCGCAAGACGACGGTGATCAGCACCGTCGACGCCGGGGGCGGCTCTAAGGTGACGTCCGTCACCACGAACAGCTACGCGGCGGCGACGGAGACGCAGATCGCCCGCGCACCCGACGCCGTGTTCGGCGTACTGGCGGGCGTGTACCAGGACCTGGGGATCACGATCGGCACCATCGACGCGCCGAACCGCACCACGGGCAACACCCAGGTCCGCGCCCGCGGGCGCCTGGGACGGGTACCGATCTCCACCTACCTGGACTGCGGGAACACGGGGCTGCAGGGCGCCGCGGCGAACTCCTTCCCGGTTCGCCTCTCGGTCCTTTCGTCCGTGACCCCCGAGGGTGAGGGAAGCCGCCTGCGTACGGTGGTGGGGGGTGTGTACACGAGCGCCGAGTCCAGCGGCGCCGTCACCTGCTCCAGCACGGGAGAGCTGGAAGGCGCCATCGCCCGGGCGGTGCAGGTACGCATCACCGGGAGTTGAGACCAGCGAGGCCGCGGGATCGGCCAGCGAAAGAGGGCCCGGCCAACGCCGGGCCCTCTTTCGTTCGTTCGTGGTTTTCCGCGCGACGTCAGGGGCCCTCCGGGGGCGTCGCGAGCGGCACGAAGCCGGCGCACCGCAGCACGGGAATGCGCGGGTATTTCGGAAAGCGCGGATCCGTTTCCGAGAGCTGGCACAGGTAGAACCGCGAGCCCTTGCGCGTTTCGACCATGCGGACGTTGGCGCACGAGCCGCACAGGCCGGCCGGCGGCTCGTGGGGCTGGGTCACGCGTCGCGCCCGGCGGGCCGTGCGCGCGCCTCGGCCGATGCGTCCCACCACCCCGAGAGGGAGTAGCTCAGCCACAGGAACACCGATCCGAAGCCCAGGAACAGCAGCACGCGGAAGAGCGCATCCAGCCGGGCCAGGTCTACCAGGAACAGCTTGGCGACGGCGGCGAGGAGCGTCAGGATGGCCAGCCGCTCCAGCACCCGCGAGCCCCGCCGCAGCGCGTAAACGAGGAGCCCCAGCCCGTACGCGCCCCAGGCGATGGTGGCGATCCCCTGCCCTCCCGGCAGGTGCGCCACCTCGCGCACCACCAGCGCCATGGCGCCCATCTGCGCGGCGATGCGGTACGCCATGGCTTCGGTGGGAACGCGGATCCACCCTGCCGCGGCGAAGGTCGCCCCGACCACCGCCGCGTCCGCCGCCAGCCGCCAGGGGCCCGTGGCGCCCGGGAAGGCGATGCGCCACGCCAGCCACGCGCCCGCCGCCAGCATCAGCTTGTGCGCCATCCACCGCACCGCCACCCCGGCCCCGCGGCGCGCCAGCACGTGAAGCCCCAGCCCCTGCAGCGCCAGCGCCAACAGCAGCGCCTCGCCATCGAGCGCGCCCAGGCACCCGGCGGGGAGAACCACGGCCGCGGAAAACAGCAGCACCTTCGCGATCCGCGCGTCCCGCCGCCGCAGCGCCCACGCGGCGAGCAGGTAGGCCGCGGCGAGGGAGATCGCCAGGGCGCCCCAGCGCTCGGCGCTCATTCTCCACGTGATGCCGCTGACCGCCAGGGCCATCACCGGTGGCACCAGGGCGACGCCGTACCAGTGGAGCACGTCCCTGCCCGACCAGCGGCCGTGTCCCCCGTGCTGGGCCGCGCGCCAGTCCGCCACCCGGCGTGCGACGGGGAGCACGCCCAGCACGATCCAGGCGAACGCCACGGCCGCCTGGATCCATCCCCGCCCCTCCGCTCCCGCGCGGAACGTCTCGGCGAGCAGGTTGGCGTACAGCGCCAGGAGCGTCCACGCCAGCGCCATCGAGGTCCACAGGCTGGAACGCCATCCCCGGCGCAGGTAGGGCACCACCGTCCACGCCAGGATGAACGAGGTGTACGCCGCCAGGCCGCGCGGGCTGGCGAGCGAAATTCCCAGCAGCAGCGGCACGCCCAGCCCGCCCCCCGCGCCCAGCACGGCCAGCGCCGGCTGCCCGCGCGAAAGGGCCAGCCCGAAGGCGGCGAGGGTGATGGCGACCATCGCCCCGAAGGCCCCGGTGTACGGCACCAGCGAATACAGGTAGTACGCCGCCCAGCCGGTGATGTAAAACGTCGCCGCGCCGCCGCCCAGGAGCACGGGCGCAAACCGCCGCCGCTGGTCGATGCGCAGCCCCAGCGTGGAGAGCACCGTTCCCACCGCCGCGCCAAAGCCCACGCGCACCTGCGGCGTGACCCACCCCTGGTCGATTGAGTAGCGGAAGAGCAGCCCCACGCCCAGCAGGAGCATCACGATGCCCAGGCGGTTGAGCCAGGTCTGCCCGTCCCACGGGAAGAGCGCCGACAGGCTCAGGTCCGACGAGGGGGGCCGCGGTGCCGTCCGCGGTCCGCGCGTGCCCCATCCGCCGAAGTCGTCCGGCGTGTGGGGGACCGGCCGCGCCTCGACGCGAAGCGGCGGACGCGACGATTCCACCGCCTCGTCGCGGAGGGGCGGAAGGCGGCGGTGCAGCTCCTCCACCATCCGTTCGAGGCGGGCCAGCCGCTGTTCGAGGGCGTCGTCCGGAAGCGTGCTCATGCGGTCGGTTGTGGTGGGTGGGTCCGCGGGGTCGATGGATCCCGGCGGCCGTCTACTTCCGCATGAACGCGGGATGGCGATCCGGATCGAAGCGCCACTTGCCGTCCTTGCCCATCATCCACGGGTTCGTCTCTTCGCGCAGGTGCGGAAGCACCTCGGGTTCCGGGTCGGTCCGGATGACCGTGCGCACCTTCCGCCGCAGCCTGCGGTTTCCCATTCGCTTGTCCTGCTTGTCGGTGTTTGCGGTCGTGATGCCGCAGACGGGGGTTTTGCGCCGGGACCGGCTCATCTGAGTTCTCCGGTCAAACGATCGTCAGCGGCCGCGCGCGGCCACGTCCCACGCGTCCACCACCTGCTCGCCGCGAACCCCGTAGACGCGCTCGTGCAGGTTCACCGACACGCACACGTGGTTGGGGACGATCCGGACGCGGTCGCCCACGCGCGGGCGCCAGTCGGTGCGCGACAGGTCCAGCAGGCCGTGCTCTTCGGAAACGGACTTCACCAGCACCTCGGGGCGGTCCAGCAGCGCGCCGAAGCCCACCGTCTCCGCGCGGATCTCCTCCTTGGCCAGCGCCTTGGAGCCGGCATCGACCACGGCCTGCCCGGGCACCGCAGTCGAGACGACGGTCGCCAGCACCGAGTACGCGCACTCGTCCCACCCGCAGGCGCCGATCTCCGAGGTCGTGCGGTCGTTGAAGATGTTGGTGCCCGGCCGCACCTCGGTGAGCCCGCGCACCTCGTGCGATCTCCAGAACGTGGGAGTCGATCCGCCGCTGACGACCTTCGGTGCCAGCCCCGCCGCGGACAAGGCGGCGACGAACGAAGATACGCGATCGGACAGTGCGCGGATGGCCTCGTCCTGCCCGCCGACATTGCCGCGGACGTGCCCGGGATAGAACATCACGCCGCGGTATTCGATCCCGGGCGAATCCGCCGCCGTCCGTGCCAGCGCGACGGCCTCGGCGGGGGTCTGCAGCCCCACGCGGCCCATCCCCGCATCCGCCTCCACCAGCACGCCGACCGTCCGTCCCGCCTCGTGTGCCGCGTCGGACAGGCCGCGAAGGGCCTCGGCCGAGTCCAGCCCCACGGTGAGGCGCACGCGCTCCGGCAGGGCTATCAGCCGCCGCAGCTTGGCCGCGCCGATGGGGGGATACGCGAGCAGGATGTCGTCCACCGCCTGCGCCATCACTTCCGCCTCGCGCGGCGTGGCGACGGTAACGCCCACCGCGCCGGCCTTTACTTGTGCGGCGGCGAGCGACGGGCTCTTGTGGGTCTTGGCGTGGGGACGCCACACCAGCCCGTGCGCACGGCAGTACTCCGCCGCCCGGCGCAGGTTGGCGTGCATCTGGTCCACGTCCACCAGGGGCGCGGGGGTGTCGATCTCGGTCAGGCTACGCGGATCGGGCATTCGGAACGGCCGGTGGATGATGGCGTGCTCAGCGGCGCTCGCGGTCGCGGCGCAGGATGGGGTCGTCGGGATCGAGGATCCCCGGGCGCACCTTCAGGTTGCGGTTCTCGCGCTTGAGAAGGAGCCTCTGCTGGAGCTCGGCCAGCATGTCGGGGTCCGCCTCGCCGCCGGACTGCGCGCGGTGCTTGATCTCGCGGGCTTCGCGCTCCAGCGGACGGGCGAGGATGCGGTCCATGTTTTCGGCGAAGAACACCGGCGCGCCGCTCCAGTCGTAGTGCTCGGCGTCGCCTCGCACCGTCTCCACGTCGCCCGCCAGCTCCTCGGGAAATTCCAGCAGCCAGCGCCCTTCGGGGTCGCGGCGGCCCTCGGTTTCGATGAGCACGCGAAAGAGGCGGCGGTAGTCGGGATCCTGGAAGTCGTCGGGGCCCACGAACTTGGCGCACTCTTCCACCCAGCGCTCGGAGTGGAACATCATCATCAGCAGGTTGCGCTCGGCGCCCATGCGCAACCGCAGCGCGGGGGTGGGCAGCGGGCGGTCGGCGTTCCACCGGCCTCCCTGCCGCTCCCCGCCGCGAGACGGTCCGTGCCATTGCTGCCGGTCGCGGCCGCCATCTCCCCGCCCGTCGCCTCGCCCGTCACGCCAGGCGTCCTCCCCGCGCTGCTGCTGCTGCTGCTCCTGGCGCTGCTGGCCGCGCATCTCGCGCCTCGTGGGCGCGTCCACCACCTCGGCCGCCTCGCGGGTCAGCGCGTCGACGGGGACGCCGGTGCGGTCGGAGATGCGCTTCAGGTACACGCCGCGCAGCACCTCGTCGCGCGTGGCGCGGACGGTTGGAAGGAGCAGGTCGATGGCCCGGCGCGTTCCCTTGATGCTGCCGAAGAAGTTCTTGCGGTCCAGCAGCAGGAGCTTGCGCTCCAGCACGTCCACCGCGTCGTCCAGGTAGCGGCGGAGCGCGTCGGCGCCCTGGGCGCGCACCAGCGAGTCGGGGTCTTCGCCCTCGGGAAGGGTGGCCACCAGCACCTCGATGCCGGCGCGCAGCAGCTGGTCGCCGTTGCGGAAGGTGGCCTTGAGCCCCGCCTTGTCGCTGTCGTACAGCAGGATGGCGCGCGGCGCGTACTGCTTGATCAGCGCCGCCTGCTCCTCGGTCATCGCCGTGCCCAGGGGCGCGACGGCGTGGGTAACGCCGTGCGCGGCCAGCGACACGTAGTCCATGTACCCTTCCACGACCAACGCCACCTCTTCCTTGCGAATGGAGCCGCGACTCCATCCCAGGCCGTAGAGCGTGCTGCCCTTGTGGTAGATCTCCGATTCGGGCGAGTTGAGGTACTTGGGGATGTGCGCCTCTACCTGCTGCAGCACGCGCCCGCCGAACCCCAGGACGCGGCCGCCCAAGTCCTCGATGGGAAAGATCACCCGGCCGCGGAAGGCGTCGTAGGGATCGCGCCCGGCCTTCTTGGGCTCCTTCAGCAGGCCGAGCGAGAGCAGGTCGGCGCCGTGGTACCCGGCTTTGCGCGCCGCCGTGCCCAGCGCGTCGAACGACTCGGGCGCCCACCCCAGCCCGAAGCGCTCGATGGTTTCGGGGGTGATGCCGCGCCGCTTCAGGTAGTCGCGCGCCTCGGCGCCGTCGGGCGAGGCGAGCTGGTCGCGGAACCACTTGGCCGCGAAGCCGTTGATTTCGTATAGTAGCCGGTTGGGGTCTTCGGCCTGGGCGCGGCGCTCCTCGCGCTCGTCCGGAATCTCCACCCCCACCCGTTCCGCCACCCAGCGGATGGACTCGGGATACGTCATCCCGAGGTGCTTCATGAGGAACGAGTAGACGGTGCCGCCCTCTCCGCAGGTGAAGCACTTGTAGAACCCCTTCGCCGGGTCCACGGAGAAGTTGGGTCCCTCGCCTCCGTGCAACGGGCACGGCCCGCGGTAGGTCTTCCCGGTGCGCCTGAGGCGCGTGTGCTCCGAGAGGATCTCCACGATGTCGGCCCGCTGCCGGATGTCTTCGACGAGGTGGTCGGGGATGGGCAAGGTTGAGGAGTGCGTGAGTGCGTGAGTGCGTGAGTGCGTGAGTGCGCGAGTGCGTGAGTGCGTAGGTGCGAAAGTGCGCGACGAACACCGCGGCGTGTCATCCTGAGCCCCAGGCGAGCGACACTTGCCCGTACACCATTCCGCGCGGGGCGAAGGATCTAGCCGAGGACACCTCTGGGCAGGGGCGCGGCAGCGGGCACCACCGCCTTGGGTGCCCCTCCCCCGGCCCCTCCCCGTACCAACTACGTGCGGAGAGGGGAGAACTTCGGTCGTGGGTCGACCAGGCCTGGCGCATGCCTTGGGAGCCCCCCTCTCCCGGCCTCTCCCCCGCAAACTGCGCGGGAGAGAGGAGCACTTCGATCACGGTTCGACCAGGCCCGGCGCATTCCTTGGGAGCCCCCTCCCCCCGGCCCCCGTCCGCCGCTGCGCAGGGGAGGGGGAGACCTGAACCGCGCTTTGGCTGGGCTCGCGCGGGCCCCTCCCCCGGCCCCTCTCCCGGCGCAGTTTGCCGGGGGAGGGGAGAATTCGACCGCGATCCCGCTCGCCTGGCGCGCTCGACCCTGAGTGCACCCTCTCCCGCTTGCGGGAGAGGGTGGCACGCGTGTCAGCGCGGCCGGGTGAGGGCCCCACGGCAGCCGAGGTCCAGGCCTCCGTGACCGCTGCCGCGACCAGGCTTGTACGGTGCCGCCGCTAGATCCTTCGGCCCGCGCAGTTCTGCGGACGGGCGAGTACAGTGCGCCTGGGCCTCAGGATGACAGGTGCGCACGGGCGGAGGGCCAGCCATCACCCTGCTGCCCAGTCCGCCTATGCGAACTCCACCACCGTCACGCCCGTCCCGCCCTCGAACAGCTCGCCCGGCCGGGCGACCGAGATCCTGCGATCTGCCTTCAGCAGCTCGCGGACGTGCGCGCGCAGGACGCCCGTACCCTTGCCGTGGATGATGCGGAACGTGGGCAGCCCCGCCAGCAGGGCGTTGTCCAGCGCGCGCCCCAGCACCGTCTCCACCTCGTCGGGCCGCATCCCGCGCAGGTCCACCTCCGGGCGCGCATCGGCCGCGGCGATGTTGATGTATCCGCCGGACGGCCGCCCCTTCGGCTGCGCCGCGCCCTGGTCGCCCGCGGGAAGCGGCGTCAGGTCCTCCCGCGGCAGCAGCAGGCGCATCACCCCCGCCTCCACCATCGCCTTGCCGTCGCGCACGTCCACGATCACCCCCGTCCGCCCCAGCGACTCGATCCGCACGCGAACCCCGGGCTCCAGCTCGATCTCGGTGGATTCGGGCTTGGCCCCGGCCTTGCCGGCGCGCCGCTCGGCAGGCGTCTTTTCGCGCTGCCGGAGCGCCGCTTCCTCCACCTTCCGGCGCGCGGCGCGGGCTGCCTCGTCCAGCTTTTCGGCGTCGCCCGCCGCGCGCACGTCGCGGATGGCGGCCTCCACCTCGGCGCGCGCCTGCAGCAACAGGTCGCGCGCCTGCTGGCGGGCCCGGCGCTCCGCGTCGCGCTCGCGCTGCTTCAGGTCGCGCTCGCGCGCCTCCATCTGCTCGCGGAGGGCCGCCGTCTCGGCCAGGCTGCGCTCCAGCGCGGCGGTCTGATCGGCGAAGCGCTGCTCCTTGGCCTCCAGGTCCAGCAGCAGCCGCGCGACGTCGCGTTCGCCCCGCGGAAGCGTGGCCTCGGCATCTTCCAGCAGGCGCGGCTCCAGCCCCAGCCGCCGTGCGATGGCCAGCCCGTACGAACGCCCCGGGATGCCCTTCAGCAGCCGGTAGGTGGGCTGCAGCCGCTCGGCGTCGAACTGCAGCGAAGCGTTGATGATCCCCCGCTCCTCGGCCGCCAGCAGCTTCAGCTGGCCCAGGTGCGTGGTGGCGACGGTGAAGCACGAGCGGCGCGTCAGCTCCACCAGCACCGCGCGCGCCAGCGCGGCGCCCTCCTGCGGGTCGGTGCCGCTGCCGATTTCGTCCGTCAGCACCAGCGACTCCCACCCCGCGCCCTCGAGCACCTCACGCAGGTTCTTCAGGTGCGCCGAAAAGGTGGAAAGCGACGCCTCGATGCTCTGCTCGTCGCCGATGTCGGCGTACACGTCGCGGAACACGGGAACCCGCGTTCCCTTGGCCACGGGCGGAACGACGCCGCTCTGCGCCAGCAGCGAAACCAGGCCGATGGCCTTCAGCAGCACCGTCTTGCCGCCGGTGTTGGGGCCGGAGATCAACAGCGTGCGCTCACCGCGGTCCATCCGCAGGTCGAAGGGCACCACGTCGTCGCCCCGCGCCAGGAGGATGGGGTGGTAGCCCCGCACCACCTCGTACTCCTCCGTCCCCGGCTCCAGCAGCGCCGGCGCGCGCCCGTCCACCCGCAGCGCGTAGCGGGCCCGCGCGTAGAGCGAATCCAGCGACACCAGCGCGTCCAGCGAGGCCAGCAGCGCGGGCTGCAGCGGCCGCAGCCGGGCCGTCAGCTCGCGGAGGATGCGCGTGACCTCGCGCGCCTCCTGTCCCTCCAGCTCGCGCAGGCGGTTCATCATCTCCACGGCTACCGGCGGCTCCACGAACAGCGTGGCCCCCGTCGCCGACTCGTCGTGGACGATGCCGCCCACCTCGCCCCGGCCCTCGCGGCGCACCGGGATCACGTAGCGCCCCTCGCGCACCGTCACCGACGAGTCCTGCACCTGCAGGTGCGGCGGCAGCGACGCCATGTACGAGGCCAGCCGCTCCACCAGCCGGCCGCGGGCGCTCTTCAGCTCGCGCCGCAGGCGGTACAGCGCGGGCGACGCCTCGTCGCGCACCAGCCCCGCGTCGTCCAGCGTCCGCGCGATCTCGGCCTCGTCCTTTTCGGCCTCGGCCAGCGCGCCCGCGATCAGCGACAGGTACGGCAGCGAGCCCTGCTGCTGCAGCACCGCGCGCCGCGTGGTGCGCGACGAGGCCAGCAGCACGCCCACGTCGCGCAGGTGGGGCCCGTCCAGCATCGATCCCTCCACGCGCATGCGGCGGAGCGGCTCGACCACGTCGGGAATGGCGGGCACCGACCACCCCGAGTCGCCGCGCAGGAACGCGCGCATCTCCTCCACCCGCGCCAGCTCCGGGGCGATCCACCCCAGGTCGGCGCTGGGCGAAAGCGCGCGCACCGCGTCGGCGCCGAGGCCGGACGAGGCGAAGCGGGCCACGAGGTCCAGCGCCTCGCGGTATTCCAGGACGTTCAGGGCGTGCGGATTCATTCGGCTGCGGGTCGTACGGCTCGGGCGCGCGGAACCGTCAAAGATAACGCGCCGGAGCCGTTGGCCGTAGCCCCCGCGGGACGAGCCTACCGAAGAATAGCCGAAGATGGCGAAGCGGAAAAGCCGGTCGATGCGGCCATCGGCGGGACGGCGGCGGGAAGCTCCAGGCGAAAGGTGCTTCCCCGCCCCGCGGTGGAGGCCACCCGCAGCGAGCCGCCCTGCATCTCTGCCAGCCGTCGGGCGAGGGGCAGCCCCAGCCCCGTGCCCACGCCGGGATCGCCCAGCTGCACGAAGTCGTCGAAGATGCGCTCCAGGTCGGCGGGGGGAATGCCGTCACCCTGGTCCGTCACCTCGACGAAGACGCCACCCTCGCAGCGTCCCCCGCGCACCATCACCGGGTGGCCGTGGCCGAACTTGACGGCGTTGGAAAGCAGGTTCAGCAGGATCTGCCTTACCCGGCGCGCATCGCCGGTCACCGGCAGGGGCCGCTCGTCGAACGACACCGACAGCTCGCACCCGTGCTCCAGGGCCAGCGGCCGGACGACGGAGATGGCGCCCTCCACCACCTCGGCGGCCTCGACGTCCTCCACACGCGTTTCCAGCTTGCCTGCCTCGAGCTTGGCCAGGTCCAGCAGGTCGTTGATCAGGTCCAGAAGGTGGCGGGCGGCGTGCTGCGAGCGGTCCACCGCCTCGCGCTGGCCGTCGCTCAGGGGATCGTAGACGCCGGACAGGAGAAGGTCGTTGTACAGCATCACCGCGCTGACCGGCGTGCGCAGCTCGTGGCTGATCATGGCGTAGAAGCGGTCGCGCGCGGTGATGGCCTGCTCGCGCTCGCGCTCGGCGTGCACGCGGCGGGTGATGTCGATGCCCACGCCCAGCACCGCGGGGCGGCCATCCAGCTCCGTACGCCTGCCATGCACCTCCAGGTACAGGAGCGAGCCGTCGTGGCGCCGGCCGCGGAAGCGGTAGTGCATGGCCTCGACCTCGCCGCCCAGGCGGCGCCGGATGTTCTCGGCCACCAGCTCGCGGTCTTCCTCGGCCACCAGGTCCAGGAACGGGCGCGGGGTGTCCAGCCAGCCGGGGGGAAAGCCGAAGATGGCCGAGAGCCGCGGGTTTCCGTAGCGGAGAAGTCCGTCCTGGATCACGTACAGGCCCACGAGCGACTGCTCCACCATCACGCGGAACAGGTCGTCGGCGCCGGCCAGGCCGGCGGCGGGGTCGGGCGGGGCGCCGGAAAGGGGGTCGTGCGGGAGGTCCGGAGGGGCGGGCATGCGGGCGCGGCGGAGGGGGGCGGCGCGGGAGGGGCATGCCAATGTTGCTGTCCGCGCCAGCGCGGCGCAAGGGATTGGCGCGGCGGGGCTGTGCGCCCGGAGATGCACGACGCGGCGGTCGACGTTCTTGACACCGGCGCGCGCCGCCCTAACCTACGGGACATGCACAGCGAACCCACCTACACGCCGGTCGTCGAGGACTACCTCAAGGCCGTGTGGATGCTCCAGCAGACGGAGTCGCCCGTCGCCACCTCGCGCATCGCCGAGCGGCTGGGGCTGACCCCGGCCGCGGTGACGGCCATGATCAAGCGCCTGGCCGAGCACCAGCTGCTTCGCCACGAGCCGTACTACGGGGTGCGGCTGACGGCCGCCGGCGAGATGGCGGCGCTCCGGATCATCCGCCGCCACCGCGTGCTGGAGCTGTTCCTGGTGGAAAAGCTGGGATACGAGTGGGACCGCGTGCACGACGAGGCCGAGCGGCTGGAGCACGCGGCCAGCGACGAACTGATCGAGCGCCTGGCGCGCCTGCTGGGCGAGCCCGAGCGCGACCCCCACGGGGCGGCCATCCCCAGCGCCACCGGCGAGGTGGACCTGAACCCCTACGCCGCGCTGGGCGACCTGGCCCCGGGCGACACGCGCCGCGTGCTGGAGGTGCAGGTGCAGGAGCCCGAGCAGCTGCGCTACCTGGGCTCGCTGAACCTGAAGCCCGGCGCGCAGGTGCAGGTGGTGGAAAAGTCGCCGTTCGAGGGGCCCGTGTCGCTTTCCGTGAACGGCGAGCGGGCGGTGATCTCGCACTCGCTGGCCCAGCGCATCCGCGTGCGCCCGGCCGAGGAACAGCCCAACTAGGCCGCTTGCCTGGCCGGGCTTTTGCTCAACGGCGCCGCGAACCCTTACCCGTGACGGCGATGAGACTGCTGAGAATTCTGCTGGGCCTGGCGGCGGTGGGCGTGGTGGTGGCCGCGTTCCGCGACTCGCGTACGCAGCGCTGGCTGCGCCCCGCCACCTCCGGCGGTGACGACGACGATCGCCTGCCGACGTCGCTGGAAATGGAGGAGCCGGTGCTGGGCTACGACGGGATGGACCGCGACACGCTGGTCGACTGGCTGAGCGAGGCCGACCTGGACCGCGCCACCCTGCTGCGCATCCATGCCTACGAGTCGGCCAACATGGCGCGCGGCTCCGTCCTCGACACCGTCGACGACCTCCTGGGCTGAGGCGCTCGTCCCCCTACAACAGAACGTTTCACGCAGAGGACGCAGGGGTTGAAAGAGAGGACGCAGAGGAACGACTTTCGTTTCCCTGCGTCCTCTCTGTTTTCTCTGCGTCCTCTGCGTGAAACTGCTGTCTTCAGGCCAGCGCCTCGGACGGCCTCTCTCGTTAACTTGCTGCCCGGCGCCGCACCTTGGGTTCCGGCAGCGAAATGACTTCAAGTTCCTCAGCGGGCACTTCGAAATCCTTGGGCAGATCGGTTTCCTGCGTAGCGCGGATCCTTACGATTTGCCGCCCGCCGATGCCCAGGTAGCCGCGGTCCTCGATCACCTCGGCTTCCGTCGTCGTCGTCGGCCAGTGCACGAGCACGCGGGTGCCCACCGGCAGCGTCAGCGGCTTCGTCTTCTTCCTTCCCATTCTTCCTCCTGCCATGGGGGCTTACCGGTCAGGTCCGTCAAATGTGCGTGCACCGCCCGGTCGAAGTCCACTGCCAAGCGATTGCAAGCAGCTCTCCAGGCTCGCACCTGGGCCAGACGCACCCGGTTTCGACCGTGGAGTTCACTGCGCGTGAAATCCTGGTGTGCAATTGCATTGCGCCACAGGTTCAACTCCGAAAGCGTGCGCTGCCGTTCCTTGTTCCGGGCGTCCAGCGCCGCGACTGCATCCCAGAACGGCATGCCGAGCCGGCCGTAGTCAGACCCGATGTTACCCGGATTGGGGTTGCCAGCGTCGAGCTTTCTCCCCTCGAGAAACCGGCTCCGCATGATGAAGCCGAACGTCGCTGCAACTGCGCATCCGATCAGGTGCTCGACGCACTCGGTGTGCAGGTCGCGGCAGAAGCGCTGGAACTGCGACGCGAGCAGGACGGCGTAGGCCTGGTTGATCTGCTGCGTCGCCGTGCGCCGCCCCCGGCCCGCGCCGCCCACCGCGCGGTGAGCGGATTCGATCTCGTCCAGCGCTCGCCGGCTGTCGGCGTGCCATACCTGCAGTGCGCGGGACGGCATGGCCGTGCCAGACGAGGGGGTGAATGGATGCGAGGGCGCGAACGAAGCTTACAAGTGGACAGAGTGACGCGCAAGAGCTGCGTGTCACCTCCTCCGCTGCCCCCACTTCCCAAGAGAAACGCTTCACGCAGAGGACGCGGAGGGTGAAAGAGAGGACGCAGAGGAACGACGTCGTTTCTCTGCGTCCTCTCCGTTTTCTCTGCGTCCTCTGCGTGGAACTGCTGTCTTCAGGCCAGCGCCTCGCGGGCCAAGCGGTTGAGCTCCTTGCCTTCGAACCGCCCCTTCACCCGCGGGCTGACGGCCTTCATGATGCCGCCCAGATCCGTGGCGCCGGCGTCCATCGCCTCGCGGATCATCGCGCGCACCTCGTCGTCGCCCAGCGCGGGGGGCAGGTACGCCTGCAGCTGCGCGGCTTCCTGATCTTCCTTTTCCGCCAGCTCGGCGCGGCTGCCGGCGCGGAACTGCTCGGCGGCTTCGCGGCGGCGCTTGATGGCGGTGGTCAGCAGGCCGCGCACGTCGTCGTCCGCCGCCTCCCGGCCCAGGTCGATCTCCTTGTTGCGAATCTCGGAGAGGAAGGTGGACAGCACCGTGGTGCGCAGCTTGTCGCGGTCGCGGCGCGCCTGGTTGAGGTCGGTACGGAGCTGTTCCTTGAGCGGCGTCTCCGGCATGGTCTCCCCGGCGGGTTCCTGGTCGGTCCTGCATCGCGAGCGGTTGAATGTACCCGGCCGCCCGCCCGGGCTCAACGGCGGATTCGCCGCGGCCCGGGGGAAACGTGCTTCAGGGGGCGATTCGCACCCGCCACAGGAGGCTTGCCTCGGCATCCACGTGGACGGTCCCATTGCCGGAGGCCTGCAACAACCTGCTGGAGCGCAGCGCCACCACCATCGACGAAGCCGTGTCCGCGGGAATCAGCGCAGCGGGGATCACGACGCTGCGCGGAAGCGGAGACGTGGCACTCATGGTAAAGTGCCCGTGTCCACGCTGCACGTACACGGCCCATTGCTCGACACTCGGTTGGACGGCACCGGACGTCAGCGCCCCCGGTTCCACGGGCAGAACGAGATCCTGGCCCGCGCGCACCGTCAGCGTATCCGGGCCACGGCGCGCCGCGCTCAGAAACTGGAACTCCTGCAGCACCAGGGGCTCGCCGGCCAGACTGGGGAGCGTCACCCGTACGGGCTGCGCCAGGGTTCCCGGCGAAAACAGCAGCGTGTCGGCATAGCCCCACCGGTCGCCGGGGTAGATGACCGGCGCGATGGCCCAGCCACCGATGCGCAGCGACTCGTCGGTAAACGACACCCCCCTGGCGTTGTAAACGGCGCCGCCCACCGACAGCGTGTCGCGAGCGGTCCCCGGGCCCGGGTTCATGCTCTGCAGGAGCACGACCACGTCCGGCTTCTGGGCGTCCGGCCCGGACACCCGCTCGAAGTCCATGCACCCGGACGCCAGCACCAGGGCCAGCGCCGCCGCCCACCGGCGCGGCATCAGTTGCCCGTCAGGTAACGGGCTTCCAGCTCCCACGGATGGGTCGGCACGGGCGATCCCAGCAGCGCGGCGGTTCCCACCACGCCCAGGCTGCCGAGGTCCACGTCTACCCAGCGGCTCACCCGGCGCACGGCCGGCACACGGCTCGACAGGGCCTCCTGCACCGGCCGTCCGAGGGCCAGGAACACCTGGTCGATCTGCGCCACGTGAACCCGTTCGTGCGTAAACGTGCCGCGGGACCGGACCGGGTCGGCCCCGTCGCTCGTGTCCAGCACCACCGTGCCGGGATACGTCACCCCTCCCACGTCGTGCCCCGCCACGCGCAGCCGGTGCTCCGGGGCACGGAACACCATCACCCCCGCGGAGAGGCTGTTGGCCGCGTCCCATTGCAGTTCCGGGCGGCTGGCGGCGTACGCCGTGGCCGCCACCGCGAGTGCATCTACCCGGGCCTGCAGGCGGGGTCCCTCACCCGAGGTGCGCAGGTAGAAGCGGACCGGGCCCAGCGGAAGGGCCACCTGCTCGAACGACGGGCGTCCCGCCCCGGCGTTCCAGACCACCGACGAGCCGACGGACGCCACCTGGCGGCCCACGAGCCCCGCCCCGCTCCACTGGGCCGCGGCGATGCGCTTTCCCGCGTACACGCCCACGCCGCCCGCGGCTCCGCGGGTGAACCCGTCGCGGAACGAGCCGCCACGCGCCGTCTGTACCAGCCCCGCCGACACCCCGCCGAACAGGGCATTGGCCGAGAGCACGGCAAACTGTCCCGTCCACCGGGGATACTCAGGGCCGGGTTGGGCGCCCGCGAGCGCCGGGACGAGGAGAGCGGGCAGCACGCGCCGGAGCGCCTGGTGCACGGCTTGGATGCTCATCGGGATACGTGTAACGGGGAGACCGCTGGGACCGGGAAACGTATGGTGACCACTCCGGCGGGGCAACGCGGTGTGCACCGGACGTCTTGTCGGGCCGGCGGCGGGCGGTTACCGTTCCACTACCGCCGGTTACGTCCCGTCGTGAAACTTCCGTACGCCCACCGCGTAGAGTGGCGCGCGCGACCACGCCGTTCCTCCCCGGACGGCTCGATCCTCCCTTTCTCCGGCCCGAATGTCACACGCACTCCTCCTGGACGGCGTTTCCAAGAGCTACGCCGGCCATGCCGCGGTCAAGAGCCTGAGCCTGGCGGTGCCCCAGGGCACCATCTACGGCATCCTGGGCCCCAACGGGGCCGGCAAGTCCACCACGCTGCGGATGGTGATGAACATCATCATCCGAGATACCGGCCGCATCTCGCTCCTGGGCGCCGATCCCCAGGTGGACCGCAGCGTGCTGCGCCGCGTGGGCTACCTCCCCGAAGAGCGCGGCCTGTACCGCAAGATGACGGTGATCGACGTCATCACCTTTTTCGCCGAGCTCAAGGGCGTTCCGGCGGCCCAGGCGCGGTCCGAGGGTGCGCGGTGGCTGGAGCGGTTGGGGCTGGGCGACTGGCGCAACGCCAAGGTCGAGACGCTGTCGAAGGGGATGCAGCAGAAGGTGCAGTTCGTCACCACCGTGGTGCATGCGCCCGACCTGCTGATCCTGGACGAGCCGCACTCCGGGCTGGACCCGGTGAACCAGGAGGTGCTGCGCGACACCATTCTGCAGGCGCGCGACGAGGGGCGCACGGTGATCTTCAGCACGCACAACATGGAGCAGGCCGAGCAGATGTGCGAGCACGTCTGCATCATCGCCGGGGGCGAAAAGGTGCTGGACGGCAACCTTCGCGACGTGCGCCGCGCCCATCGCGGAAACCGCTACGCCGTGGCGTTCGACGAGCCGTCGGAAACGGCCGACCGCTTCATGTCCACCTGGCCGGGATTCGAGAACGTGGAGCGCGCGCGCGACGGCTGGGTGGCCCAGCTGCGCCCGTCTACCAATCCCCGCGAGCTGGTGGCGGCCGCCAACGGACTCGACGTGCCGCTGTCGCGCTTCGAGCACGTACAGCCGTCACTGCACGAAATCTTCGTCAGCAAGGTGGGCGACGCCGCCCGTCCGCGCCGCAGCCCCGAGGTGGCCCATGCGTAACGTGATGATCATCATCCGCCGCGAGTTCAAGGAGCGCGTGCGGACCCGGTCGTTCCTGCTGGGAACCGTGCTGTTCCCCGTGTTCATGGTGGCGATGGTCTTTCTTCCCGCGCTGATCAAGAGCGGCGGAGGCGAGCGCACGCTGGTGCTGGTGGACCAGTCGCCCGCGGGGATCGGCGAGCGCGTTGCCGCCGCCCTGCAGGCGCCCAAGCCCGGCAAGGAGGCCATCCGCTACACCGTGGAGCGCGTTCCCGGCCCCATCGACGCGCAGCGCGCCTCGCTGAACGGCCGCGTGGAGAAGAAGGAGATCGACGGCTACGTGGTGATCGGGGCGGACGTGCTGAAGACGAGCCAGGTGGCCTACCGCGCCCGCGACGTCACCAAGCTGCAGGTGGTGCAGGACATCGAGGGCGCCGTGACCGCGGCGGTGCAGCAGGTGCGGCTGGCCGGCAGCGGAATGACCCCGGCGCAGGTGGCCGAGCTGGTGCGCGACGTGGACGTGCAGGCCGCCCGCATCACCGGCGACGGGCAGGAGCGCGGCAACCTGATGGCCACGCTGATCGCCAGCTACGTGATCCTGTTCCTGTTCGTGCAGCTGATCACGCTGTACGGCCAGAACGCCATGCGCAGCGTGCTGGAGGAAAAGAACAACCGCATCGTAGAGGTGATCGTCAGCTCGGTAAAGCCCATGCACCTGATGGCGGGCAAGGTGCTGGGGCTGGCCTCGGTGGTGCTCTTTCAGATCGGCATCTGGGCGGCGTTCGGGGCGCTGCTGGCGTCGCAGGCGGGATTCCTGGAGCGCAAGTTCGGCATCAGCGCGGCCGCGTTCTCGGCGGTGAAGATGGAGCCCTCGGTGATCGCCATCCTGCTGGTGTTCTTCACCTTCGGGTTCATCCTGTACGCGGCGATGTACGCGGCGGCCGGCGCGTCCGTCACCAGCGAGCAGGAGGCGCAGCAGCTCACCTTTCCGCTGATGCTGCCGCTGTTCATCCCCATGGTGTTCATCGTTCCCGTGATGACGGACCCGCTGGGCACCACCGCGCGCACGCTGTCGCTGATTCCCTTCACGTCGCCCGTGGTGATGCCCATGCGCGCCGTGGCGACGGACGTCCCCGCGTGGGAGATCGCCGCGGCCATCGCGCTGCTGGTGGCGGGAATGCTGGGGGTGGTGTGGATCGCGGGAAAGATCTACCGCGTCGGCATCCTGAGCACGGGCAAGAAGCCCTCGATGGGCGAGCTGATCCGCTGGCTGCGCATGGCCTGATGCCCGTCCACGGCGGGTGAGCGGCGAGGGCGCGCTTCCGGTGGCGGAAGCGCGCCCTCATTCGTTCGCACCGGCCGGAGCTGGAACCCTCGCACCAGGACGCGCCGCCCTGCTACTGCGCCAGCTGCCACTGGACGGGCAGCTCGGCCCACACCTTTACCGGGCGTCCGTTCACCCGGGCGGGATCAAACCGCAGTTTCTGGATGGAGAGGATGGTGGGCTCCACGAAGGCGGGGTGGCTCGCCTCCGTGATCGTCATGCTCGATGCGTCCACGGCCCCGCTCTCCATGATCCGGAAGCGCACCAGCACCACGCCCGTGACCCCCGCGTCGCGCAGCCCGGGCGGATAGCTTCGCTCCAGCTCGCGTAGGAGGGCTACCATGTTGCGTACCCTGGGCGGCTCGACCACTTCGGACAGCTCGTACGTGTGCGAGGCGTCGGCGGTATCGGCTTTACCGCCCGGTGCGGCGAGGTCGCGTGCGTCCGCCGGGCGGTCCGCAGATGCGGCGGAGAGGGGCGGGTCCACGGAGTCTACCCGCTCGTCTACGGCGGCAGCCGGGGGCGGGGCAGGATCGGGGGTTCGAGGGGCGGATGAGCGGCTCGCGGTCCAGAGCCACAGGGCGCACCCGGCGGCGAGCAGCAGTATGGCCCACGCGCCGGCGGGGACCGCCCTTCCGCGGTGGGCGGGGGGGCTCTGCACCTGCTCCGCGCGCGCGGCGGCGGGTTCGTCCGAGGCCTCCGCCGCGCGTACGGCATCCACTGCGTCCCCGAACTCGTCACCGTCGCCAAACCGCTGCCCGGGATCGGGCAGCAGCGCGCGGCGGAACAGCGCGGCGACGGGCGCTGGCCATCCGGTGGGGAGCGCCGCGGGAACGTCGGCCTGCTCGCCGGCCATGCGCTTCACCTCGTCCGGCGCGTACGGCGCCTGGCGGGTGAGCGCGAACACGCCCGTCATCGCCAGGCTGAAGACGTCCGTGGCGGGCGTGGGCTCCTCGCCCCGCCACTGCTCGGGCGCCGCGAACTCCATCACCCCCGCATGGCGGGAAAACCGGGGCGCGGTGCGCCACTCCGGCCTCATAGGCGGGCCCACGCCCAGGTCCATCACCCGTACGGCCTCACTTCCCGCGGCGCCCTCCAGCAGAAACACCGCGGAGGGCCGCACCCAGCCGTGCACCAACCCCGCGCGGTGCGCCGCGCCCACGGCCCGCGCGGCCGCGGCGAGCACCGCCAATCCATCGGCCAGGGGCAGCTCGCGCAGTTGCACGCACCGGCCCAGGTCTTCGCCCTTCATGGGCGGCAGCACCAGGGCATCTACGCCGGCGGCAGCGTCGTGGACCACGTCCAGCACCGCCGGCAGGTTCGGGTGCCGCACCCCGGCGGCGGCGCGTGCGGCGGAAAGCAGCCGCTCGCGCTCATCCCCCTCGGCCTGGGGCAGCAGCTTGAGGGTCACTTCGCCGCCGCCGCTCCGGTCCAGTGCGCGGTACGCGGACCCGCCGGCCCCGCGGCCCGCCTGTCCCATCACTTCGTATCGCCCGGCGAGCAGGGTTCCCGTGAAGATTTTGTCCATGGGTGCGGCGCAGGTTCAGAGTGGGCGAGTCGGCCTCAGGCGCGGCCCTGCCGGGGTTCGTTGCTCAGGCGTGGCTGTACGCGTGGAGCGGGTCGCCGGGATTTGCCGTCGCGGCGCCGCTCGCGGAGGTGCACCTCGGTGAGGTAGCGG
This sequence comes from Longimicrobium sp., assembly GCF_036388275.1. Classification (NCBI taxonomy): domain Bacteria; kingdom Pseudomonadati; phylum Gemmatimonadota; class Longimicrobiia; order Longimicrobiales; family Longimicrobiaceae; genus Longimicrobium; species Longimicrobium sp. Next base: position 112,599 of record NZ_DASVSF010000107.1, on the reverse strand, counting down.
ATTCCCGGATCGCAGGTGCTGCAGCTCGGCCGGCACGGCGTCCGCCGTCCATCCAACATGCAACATCTACGTTGCATGTTCGCCCGTTGTCGCTGCTGGGCGCTACTCGTCCTCCTCAACGCCGACCCTTTCGAGAAACGCGTCGAAGTCCGGCGCGAGGGGTCGGATGCTCTCTTCGAGGTCGATGTTCGTCATATCGAAGAAGACCACCGGCCAGGGTTCACCCCGGCGGACGTCGAGCGCGATCGCCTCTCCGCCTCCGTTGCCGCCGATCACCAGGAGCCCCGGAAAGAAGTCCTTGTAGGAGCCTTCGTGCTCGATCTCGATTACCTCTTCGGCGGAATACAGGCAGAGGTTGAACGGCTGCACGGGCAAGGGGCCTTCTCCCCCGTTGCTGAACGCCAGCAGATTTAGGTACGCGGGCGGCAGCCGGACAGGCGAGGCGCCCTGGAGACGGGCCAGCACAGTTGGCGACGCTCCAGGGGCCGGGTGCCATTCACGGTCAAGCGGGATCATGTCTCTGCCCTCCACGGAAGTCAGACTCCAGCGTACGGACAGGGCTGTCTCTTCGCAACTCCGAAGGAGCTGATCCGCTGGCTGCAGATGGCGTGACGGCCTGATTGACTGTCCGCTGGCGAGGCCGGGGTGGGCTCCGTGCGCGGCCTGGAAGCCGTGGAGGCCGATCTCGGGACGTACGTGATGAACTGCTTCTACACCGAGCAGCGCACCTGCACCTGCTGACGGCCGCGGGTCCGGGCGACTGCGCCCGGACCCGCCGGCCACGTCCGAACCCCTGGCGGGCGGGCGCCACCCATCCTCGTCGAACGCGTCAGCCGTTCAGCCGCATCATCCCCCCTCGCGGCCACCTCTTCGGAGAGCGACGGGCCGTACCGCACGCGGCGAAGATCGTCGACTTTTCGGAATTCGCGGCATAGTTTGCTCGTCGCCGAGAACGGCCGGGAGATTTTGTCTTCCGGTGCACCCCACCCCTGGGCGCGCGGCGAATCCCCTGCCCCGCGTCTCACCCTCCATCCTCCGCGGTCTACCACCATGACCGACGTACCTCCGCGCCGCCGCATCATCACCCTCAGCGGCGCGATCCAGACCCTCCTCGTTCTCTGTGGCCTGGGTGCAGCCTGGGTGTATGAGGCCGGCGCCTTCGACCGGGCCGCGAAGGCCGACCTGGCTCGTCGCGGAGCCATCGGGGTCTGGCCGAAGGGCGCCTTCGACGCTGACCTGGCGAAGGCGCTGGATCCGCGTGCGGCCGAGAAGGCCATGAAGGAAGCGGATTCCGTGAGCTACTTCCTCCATCAGCGCGCCCGCGGGCCGGTTCTCGGGCAGGTGTTCCACGTCACCCTGCGGCAGGGTTTTCACCGGTGGCGGCGTCAACTCACGGTCATCTACGACGAGTACCCCGCACCAGAGCGCATCGGGACGAACCACCAGGAGCCGCCCGGGCCGCCGCTGACCCGACAGGCGGCCCTGGCGTTCTATGATTCGTGGCTTGCCCGGGAGCACCAGTGGCGAACGGAAAACGCGAACCGACTGGTGGCGCTCAAGGTCAATCTTCTGCTCCTGGAGGGAACGTACGCGGAACGGGGGATGTGGGGCTGGGTCTTCGACGCCGACTCGGCGGACCTGTATCGCCAGATCAAGGCGTCCATCTACAGGTTCGGCGATGCAGGCATCGAGATGCTGGTCGACTGCCTGGATGACGCAGGTCCCACCACCGCGCGAGTCGTCAAGGACGGGGTGAAGGGAGAGCCGGTGCGGGCGGGTACGCTTTGTTACGACATCCTCAAGGAGCTGGTGCGGTTTGACGATGCTGTCGTGGATAGCGAGTACGTCGTCATCAACGGTGAGCGCTCGTCGGAATGGGTCGGCGACCTGCGTGCGCCCGCGGATGCCGCCCGCCTCGCCGCGGCCGAGGCCGCGTGGAGGGCCCGGATGAAGCGTGGCATCTGGCGCTTCGAACGGCCCAACAGCCACTGATCGCTGAACGAATCGGTCCCCGTCACCCCGGGGTGGCGGGACCGATCCGCTCGCTACTGCAGGCGTGCCACTCCGCGGTCCCGCGCCCACTGCGTCGCCCCGTCGCCCGCCTCGCGCAGGCTGGTGCCGAACTCCAGCACCGCTTCCGCGACGAGCCGATCCATCGCCAGCTCGTCCTCCGGGCGCGTAGCGGGCCAGCTTGATCGACGAGTTGGCCACCGCCTCCAGCGCGCCGAACCGGTCCGTCAGGATCTCCAGGAGCCGCATGGGCGAGGGTGTGTGCTGCTGTTCCATGCCGTACCTCCAAGCTCTTGCCCCTAAGCCGCGGACAGGGCTACTCTATGTGAGCGGGCGGCCTTCGGGTCGTCTGTGGGAGGGGGTTGGCGTCCTGATCTTCGCGGGTCTGACGCCAATCCCCTTGTCTTTTGCCCTGCCATGTCAATAGGGTTTGTCAAGAGGGCTGATGTCAACACTTTTTGACTTGGCTGGAGATGGCGGCGAAGCTCACTTTCGCAGCGGCTACGGATCGACTCACTGACATCGGGCTCTCCCTTGGCGCTGTCGCTGAACGCTTCGGCGTGCGTCGGGAGACGATCAGCCGGTGGAGACGTGAGGGCGGAGGATTTCCGCCGCCGGACAACTGGCCCGAAGTCCTTGCTCAACTCGCCCACGAGCGCGGAGGGGATCTCAACCACTTCGCGCGCGAGTTGCGCGCCGGGAACCTTCGAAACTCGTGAACGTCACACGGTGTGCGAGCTACCGCTCGCCTCCTGCGGGGTGGGAGAAGGCCATCGCTCGCCTGGCGAGGGAACGAGTCCGCGAACTCGACCGGCTGGTGAAGGAACTTGAGAACAATAACTGATCGACACGCATTGTCATAAACGCTCTGCAGCAGGACGAACAACGAACCGGCGGAGAGCCTTTACGGCACTCCGCCGGCCTTTTTCATCGACCGCATCCGTTCCGCCTTGCAGCGCGTTTACCTGAGCAACGGGCGGCCTATCTGCGCCTTATGCACCCGATCACACCGCAGTCCACGTTCCGCCCGACTTGACGTAGCTGGTGCCCGTGGTCCGGTCCGTGACCCGCGTGCCGTTGGGAAAGCCCGCGAGCGTGCCGTTCGCGTCCGGGTGCGTGGCCGGGGCCCGCCAGATCCACACCTCGCCGGGACTGGTGAGCGCACCGGTGCGAACCCAGATCTCCGAGTTTTCGTCGGTGTGGATCGCGGGATCGAAGTTGGCGATAGCGCGGGTCCGGTAGCCAAAGCCAGCGAAGCTGGCCGGCAGCCGCGCCGGCGTGCCCACGATGGTGCCCACCTTGCCTGTCCGGCCGAAGATGAACTGGTGGTCCCCGGTAAAGCGCAGCTCCGACGACAGGTAGAGCATGCCGATCGTGGCGTCGTTCTCGCACTCCACATAGCCGTACGTGGCGGCTGTCTGAGTGGGTTGCGCGATTTCGCCGCTCCCCAGAACCAGGGTACCGATGTTGGCGGAGATGAACCCGTTGGTGAAGTTGTTCCGCCACTCCACCCGGCCGAACTCCACATGGTCCATCGGGGTGCCCACCATGAGCGCTGCGTCGTACCCCTCCGCCGCAAAGCTCTCCGCAGTCAGCCCCGTGACGTTCGTGTTGATGTTCCGTATCGCAAAGAGCATCTGGAGAGCCGACACCTGGCTTCGGCTCCCGTCAGACGCAACCGTGTTGTGATCCGCGGCGGGAACCCGGTACAGCCTGCGGCAGCGGACGCGACCCAGCCGCAGCCGCGTTCCTGCCGGGAACGTCACTCCTAGCACCGCCGGCGTATCCCCGTCCGCCGGCTTCGGCTTACTGCCAATGTAGAGCGCCGCCCCGCCGGTCACGTCGATGTCACCCACCTCCAACCGGTAGATCGTGTCCTTCAGTAGGCTGATCGCGTGGCCGACGTACCACCGGCCTAACGACGGCGACTGGTTCTGAAGCGCGGGCACCCACGTGCTGCGTAGCGACCCCCGGATGCAACCGATGCGCGCCAGCCGTACCACAGGACCATCAGCCCCCTCGTTCTGCCTGTAACCGTGGTCGCAATCCTCCAGGTCTATTACGCCAATCTCGATGAGATGGACGTATTCCCCATTGCGTAGCGAGGTTACCGCGGTCAAACTCCGGCCGATGACGTGCGGCGCACGCCATCGGTACGCGGCAATGGAAGCGCCGCCGGGGCGGAACGTCTGCCCGTCGGCTGCGTTGGGGTCCTGCACGTCGCCGCCGGAGAAGACGGTCCCGGGCTCCACCAGCAGCTCCATCACGTTGGCGTGGGTATCCAGCGCCGCGGTGCTGCGCCCGCCCTGCGCTTCGCCGCCAAAGCGCCAGATCGCCATTCCAAGCTTGTCATGGCCGCCGGAGCCCACCACGTGCCGCCCCGCCCCAGCGTGCAGGTATACCCGTACGTTGCGCCCGCCCGTCACCAACCCGATGGTACCGTCGTCCATGTTTTTGCTGGTGCAGGCGGCTCCCCACAGTTCCACCTGCGTTCCATAGCCGCCGTATACCCTCACGCCGCCGCCGGTGGCTCCTACCGCCCGCGCCTTGATTTCGCTCCAGGCGGGCATCCACACGTCCATGCCGACCGGAATCTTGGGGACGCCTTTCGTTCCCTGGGACTCGAAGGGCGTCCGGGCGAAGGAGAGCGTGAGCGGGCTGGTGAAGGAAACATGGCGAGGCGTGATGAACGCCACCTCCGCCCCATCGCCCACGGGATAGCCTCCTACCTGCGTCTGCGCGCCCGCGGCGTTGTAGATCCCGTCGTAAAGCCACGGGTGCTCGCAATAGATGATGCCGTCGCGAATCCCTTTCACCGCGTTCATCTCACCGATTTGCGTGGCCCCCCGTGTTGCGGTGCGCCGCAGCACGATGAGGTCGCCGGGCTTCAGGTTGTACGCGGTGAGCAATGCGGCGCTCTTCAGGCGGTCGGTCCCGGGCAGAACGTTCTCATCCACCGCGTAGAACGTGGAGGGCATGTCTGAAACCGCGCCGATCCTGGCCAGAACGTTCAGATTATCTGCGACGCTGATCTCGGCCGCGATCTCCAGCCCTGCCGGCGCGATCACTTCCACCCCCGAAAGGTTCAGGCTGCCCTTGGCGATGTGGTTGTACGTGAGCGCAGCCTTGTCGCCCACCGCCCGGGTCAGTGCCCGGGCGCGCTCCGCCCAGGCCAGGAGGCGGTCCGTGTCGGTGGCTGGCTGTCGAGACAGGCGGGCGTCGTCTTCGGGATCATCCAGCACCCAGCGTCCGTCTGTGGTGGGGTTGCCGCTGCCCGGAATCACCACGAACGGCTCCTGATCGCCGGTGGCATTCGGGTCGTAGCGGTACAGCCCGATGCCTTCTACCCAGCACAAATCCGCGCCGGGCGGCACGGACTGCGCTTTCAGCTGGGTTAGATCGGCGACCGAAACGATGGAGGTGTTGTTGTCGATGGAAAGTGCCATGGAGAAGCCTTGGAGCAGGAGAGTCGCCACGGATGCTCTCGTGGCGATGAAGGGAGGTGATGGGACGTACCCGGAAAACCCCGCGGGAGTGCCATCGGGCTTTCGGCTTGGCCGGAGCGGGCGCCCACGGACAAGATGACGCGGCTGCAGGGAGGAGGTGCGGCCGCGAGAAAGGAGCCTGAACGCACCACCGCCCGCAGGGAGATCCCTGCGGGCGGTGGGTACGAAATCCGGAGTTATCCGACAGCACTCCCGGTGAGCGGACCGAAGCCCGTTCACCGGTGCGACATCAGTACATGTCGCCCATGCCACCGCCGCCCGGCATCGACGGGGCGCCGCCGCCCTTGGGCTCGGGCTTCTCGGTGACCACGGCCTCGGTGGTCAGCAGGAGGCCTGCGATGGACGCGGCGTTCTGCAGCGCGGTGCGCGTCACCTTGGTGGGGTCGATCACGCCGGCCTGCACCAGGTCCTCGTACTCGTCGGTACGGGCGTTGTAGCCGTACGACGGGCTCTCGTTGTTGCGCACCTGCGCCACAACGATGCTTCCCTCGACGCCGGCGTTCGTGGCGATCTGGCGGATGGGCTCCTCCAGGGCGCGCTCGATGATGCGCACGCCGATGTTCTCGTCGGCGTCGTCCAGCGTCAGCTTCTTCAGGCTGGCCTGGGCGCGAAGCAGCGCCACGCCGCCGCCGGGAACGATGCCCTCTTCCACCGCCGCGCGGGTGGCGTGAAGGGCGTCCTCCACGCGGGCCTTCTTCTCCTTCATGGCCGTCTCGGTGGCCGCGCCCACGTGGATTACCGCGACGCCGCCGGCCAGCTTGGCCAGCCGCTCCTGCAGCTTCTCGCGGTCGTAGTCCGAGGTGGTCTTGTCCATCGCGTTGCGGATCTCGGCGATGCGGCCCTGGATGGCCTGCGTGTCGCCCGCGCCGTCGATGATGGTGGTGTTGTCCTTGTCGATCACCACGCGCTTGGCACGGCCCAGGTCGCTCACCACCGCGTTCTCGAGCTTGAAGCCCACTTCCTCGGTGATCAGCTGGCCGCCCGTGAGGATGGCGATGTCCTGCAGCATGGCCTTGCGGCGGTCACCGAAGCCCGGCGCCTTGACGGCCGCCACGCGCAGGGTGCCGCGAAGCTTGTTCACCACCAGGGTGGCCAGGGCCTCGGCCTCCACGTCCTCGGCGATGATCATCAGCGGACGGCCCATCTGCGCCACCTTTTCAAGGATGGGCAGAAGGTCCTTCATGGTGCTGACCTTCTTGTCGTGGATCAGGATCAGCGCGTCCTCGAGAACGGCCTCCATGCGGTCCGGGTCGGTCACGAAGTACGGCGACACGTAGCCGCGGTCGAACTGCATGCCCTCGACGGTCTCCAGCGTGGTCTCCAGCCCCTTGGCCTCTTCGACGGTGATCACGCCGTCCTTGCCCACCTTTTCCATCGCGTCGGCGATGAGGTTGCCGATCTCCTCGTCGCTGTTGGCCGAGATGGTGCCCACCTGGGCGATTTCCTTCTTGCCGGCCGTCTCCACCGAGATGCTCTTGAGCTCGGCGATGACGGCGTCGACGGCCTTGTCGATGCCGCGCTTGAGCGACATGGGGTTGGCGCCCGCGGTGACGTTCTTCAGGCCCTCGCGGAAGATGGCCTGGGCCAGCACGGTGGCGGTGGTGGTGCCGTCGCCGGCGAGGTCCGAGGTCTTGGTGGCGACCTCCTTGACCATCTGGGCGCCCATGTTCTCGATGGCGTCGTCCAGCTCGATCTCCTTGGCCACCGTCACACCGTCCTTGGTGATCAGGGGCGAGCCGAACTTGCGGTCGATGACCACGTTGCGGCCCTTGGGGCCGAGCGTGACCTTCACCGCCTCGGCCAGCTTGTCGATGCCGCGCTTCAGCGAGGCGCGCGCATCGGTGTTGAACGTCAGCTCCTTGGCAGCCATCGTTCGTATCCTCTTTTATCTGGGTGGAAAAATTTCAGTCAGTCAGAACGTGCGGCGGTCGCCGGGACGATTCAGCCGACCACCGCGAGGACGTCGGACTCGCGCAGGATCAGGTACTGCTCGTTCTCGACGGTGACCTCGGTGCCGCTGTACTTCCCGTAGAGCACCTTGTCACCCACCTTCAGCTCCATCTCAACGCGCTTGCCGTCCTCCACGCGTCCCGGCCCAACGGCCATGACTTCGCCCTGCTGGGGCTTTTCCTTGGCCGTGTCCGGAATGTACAGACCGCCGCGCATCTGCTCGCTCTCTTCGAGCGCCTTGACGACGACGCGGTCCGCGAGCGGCTTGACCTTGAGATCGGTCGCGGTAGGCATCAGTGACCCTCCGTGGAACGTAGATGTGATTGGTTGCTTTCTGTTAGCACTCGCACTCGGGGAGTGCTAACAGCCCGGGTAACATAACCCGCAGCCGCCCGCTGTCAAGCAGGCGGCAACGGGCCCGGCGCAGTGCATCCACTGTACCTTCTGGATCGTGCCAGAGTGGCGGAACGATTGGTCGGCGTGGCAGTCCCGGGATGCTTTTCCTGTCACTCCGCCGCGGCGCCGATCTCCTTCACAAGGTCATCGTCGGACAGGTCGTCGGCCCAGCCGGCGGGCAGCTCCAGTTCCACGCTCTGCGCGCCGCCGGTGGGAGTGGCGATCACGCGGAAGCGGTCGGTGCCCTCCACGCGCGCCGCCTCACTCTTTCCATCCTCCGACAGCCCCGCGTACGCCTCCACGAGGCTCCACGTGACCCCGTTCCCGTCCGTCACTTCGCGCGGCATCATTGCTCCTGTATCTAAAGAAAACTGCAGCTCACACGGAGGGCACGGAGGACACGGAGGAGGCCGGGGAGCGCCCTCCTTTTCCTCCGTGCCCTCCGTGGACTCCGTGTGAGACCTTCTTTCGCTTAGCCGCGGCGCGTCGCCAGGCTGTGGTACGCGATCATCTTGTACACGAGCTTGGCGACCACGAAGTCCGGCGCCGAGTTGCCACCCATCGGCGCCAGCTCCACCACGTCCACGCCCACGACGTTCTTTTCCTCGAACACCCGGCGCAGAAGCTTCAGCGTGGGGTACCACGGCGGGCCGCCGGGCTCAGGGGTGCCGGTGGCGGGCATCAGCGACGGGTCGAAGTAGTCCACGTCGAAGGTGATGAACACGTCGTCACCCAGGGCATCGAACGCGCGGTCCTGCCACGCGTCGTTGTCCCACATCTCGTCGGCGAAGATGGTGGTGATGCTGCCCTCGCGCTCGCGGATCAGAGCGCGCTCCTCGCTGGTGATGGCGCGGATGCCCACCTGCACCAGGTCCGCGCGGTCGATGCACTGCGCCATCACCGCCGCGTGCGAAAACGCCGAGCCCTCGTACTCCAGCCGCAGGTCGCCGTGCGCGTCGAACTGCAGGATCGACAGGCGGCGCCCCTCGCCCAGGCGGTCCGCATGCGCCAGCACCGGCGCGCTGGTGATGCTGTGCTCGCCCCCCAGCCCGATGACGAGACGATCCCCCGCCTCCGCCAGGATGGCGTCGTAGCACTCGCGCAGCTCGCGGACGGCCGCCTCGGGCCCGGCGCTGGTGAGGTGCAGCGCGGGCAGCGTGCACACGCCCACGTCGGGCCCCGGCTCGCCATCCAGCTCCTGGTCGTACAGCTCGATGAAGCGCGACGCCTGGATGATGGCGTCGGGGCCCAGCTTGGTGCCGCCCTGGTAGCTGACGGTGCTCTCGTACGGAATGGGCACGATGACCACGCCGGCGTTCTGCCAGGTGGCCGCGTCGCCTTCCAGCCCCAGGAAGTTGCGGGGCAGCTCCCAGGGAAGCTCCTGGAGCGCGGCGGGAATCTGGTCGCTCATCTATCCAATCAGGCTCGGCGTTCGTCTCGGGTTCGGACGCCGAAAAGAAGGCACACGCCGGGCCGCGTCAAGCGGAAGGGCGCGTTCACCAAGCCTCGCTGGGGCCCTCACCCGGCCGCGCTGACACGCGTGCCACCCTCTCCCACAAACAGCGTGGGAGAGGGGGTACACACCAGACTTCGGCGCGCCCAAGTCTTTGGTGCACCATAGCCTGTCATCCTGAGGCCCCTGCGCACCGAACTCGCCCGTCCGCCGAGCCTCGCGGGCCGAAGGATCTAGCGGCGGACACGTACAAGCCCGGGCGCGGCAGCGGTCACGGATGCAGAGCACCCCGGCTTTTGTCCGGCGGTTGAAACCGCAGCTGAAACGGCACGAAGTCCGCCTGCGCGGACTGCACCCGCAGGCCCGGCGCGCTGCACGAGCCGGACCGCATCCGCCGTCCGACCGCCGAGGCGGATCGGGGGGTGAGGGCCCGAGTGAGGGCCCCCCGCGGCACCGGCCCACGCTGCACAATCCTCGACCGCACGAACGAAAACCGCCCCGCGAGATCATCTCACGGGGCGGTCCACTTCCGCACTCACGCACTAACGCACTTACGCACTGCCGTTCACAACCGCAGCGCCGGGCACGCCACGCCGTCGTTGCTCAGCTGTACGCCCGCCGCGCGGCAGTCGGCGCACAGGCCGTAGATCTCCAGCCGGTGGCGGACGGCCATGAAGCCGTGCTCGCGCGCCACCTCGTCCTGAATGCGGTGGATCTCGCGGCGCCGGAACTCCACCACCTTGCGACAGTGGGTGCACACCAAGTGCTCGTGCACCGGCTGCCGCCCGAACAGGTGCTCGTACCGCTTGAAGCCGTCGCCAAAGTCGTGATCCTCCACCAGCCCGGCGCGCACCAGGATTTCCATCGTCCGGTAGATCGTCGCCTTGCCGATGCGCTCGCCGCGCTTCTTGAGCTCGGCCTCGATCTCCTCCACCGACAGGTGCTCGGTGCTGCTGAACAGAACGTCGGCCACCACCTCGCGCTGCTGCGTCACCGGCAGCCCCTGCTGGCGCAGGTACCGGCGGAACAGGTGAAGGTGCGGGGCCGTGGCGTTCTTTTCGATCGTGGCCATGAAGGGTCCTCGGGAGCGGGCCGTCGCGCGGGCGTTCTGCCTGGAACGATAATCATTCTTGATAAGTGCGGTCAAGCCGCACCGTGCACTCGCCGGGGAAACGACGCGTTCCGATCAGCGTCCGCCTTCAGCGCCTCTCCCCTCCCCCACCCCTCGCAAGCCAGTCCTGGCTCGACATCTCGTAGCGCGCCTCGCCGTGGTACTCGCCGGCCGGCCGCCAGCCGGCAGCGCGGTAGAACGCCTCTGCCCGGGTGCCCGGATCGGTGCTCAGCCAGACGGAGTCGGCGCCCGAGGCGAAGAACCAGTCCATCATCGTGTCGTGCAGCATCCGCCCGGCCCCGCGGCCCTCGAAATCCGGGTGGACGAACAGCGCCCAGATGTTGCCGCGCGTCCCATCCGCCACCGCAAAGCCCACGATCCGCCCCTCCGCTTCGGCCACCCATCCGCGCCCGTTCTCCGCCAGCAGGCGGCGGTAGTCGTCCGGCTGCACCATCGACGGATCGACCAGGCGTTTCTCACGAACGGCCAGGCGAATGCGGTGCATCTCGCTGATGTCCGTCTCCTCGACGATCCTGATCCGCGGCCTCACCGGCCCGGCTGGGCGACGGTACCAGGAAGGCCGCCCAACTCGCCCAGCAGGTCCTTCCACTTCTCCGCGTCGCCCCCGGTCTCGCGGACGTCCGGGATCTCGGGCTCGTCCAGGCGCCGCAGCACGCCCTCGATGATGCGCCCGACGCGGTCCACCGGCACCGTCCCCTGCTCCGCCACCTCGTCCGCGCGCACCGGGCGGGCGCGGGGCGCGGGCGGCTCCAGCACGTAGCCGATGGTGTAGATCGTCCGCGTCCTCCGCGCCTCGTCCCCCTCCACGAAGACGGAGAGCACCGCCAGCCCGCTCTCGCGCGGCCCCAGCTGCCGGGCGGGAAAGATCCACGCGCCGTCGATCCGCTCCGGGGGGATCGCCTGGGCGACGGCGGAGAGCGCGGCGGCCAGGTGCGGATTGACGGCGCCGGGCGAGGCGCCGCCCGCCGCCGCGCTCAGGCGACGCCCGCGGGAGCCTGGGCGCGCGAGGCGGCTTCCTGCTCCACGTAAAAGCGAAGGACGTGCAGGAAGTCCTGCGCGTTGGTGATCACGCCGAAGGCCTGGTGCGTGCCGCGGTCCTTGAGCTTGCTGACCACGAACTCCGACGAGTCCACGCAGATCGTCGTGAGCGGCCGCACCTCGCCGGTCTCCTCCTTCCACACGTACGACGGCAGCATGTTGCCGGTGGCGATCGAATGCAGCGCCGTGGCGATCATGATGACCCCCGTGCAGCGGCGCGTGTGCTCCTTCATCACCTCCTGGCAGCGGATGGCGTCGGTGATGGTGTCGGGAAGCGGGCCGTCGTCGCGGATGGAGCCGGCCAGCACGTACGGCACTTTCGACGTCACCGCGGCGTGCATCACCCCCTCGCGGATGATCCCCTGCTCCACCGCTGCGGGGATGGAGCCGGCGGCACGGACGCGGTTGATGGCGCGCATGTGGAAGGCGTGGCCGCCCTCCATGGGAATGCCACGGTTGTTCATCCCCAGCGTGGTGCCCATGGTGGCGCTCTCGATGTCGTGCACGGCGACCGCGTTGCCGCCGAACAGCGCGCCCACGTACCCCTCGCGGATGAACCACGCCAGCGTGTCGCGGCCGCGCGAGTGCAGCACCGCCGGGCCTACGACCCAGATGAAGTGGCCGCCGCGCTCGCGCTCGTCCACCAGGATGCGCGCCATCTCGCCGTAGTCCGTCGGCTTTTCGCGGCTGACCTCCGACGACATGAACTTGAACTCGCCCTCGGGCCCCACGTCGCCCTCGGCGCCCATCAGCCCGCTGGCGTGCACGAAGATGCCTTCGCTGCCGTCCTCGGCCAGCCCCATGGCCACCTGCTGCCCGGCGCGGACGTAGCGCGCCTCCAGCACGCGCGGAACGCCGTCGGGGTCCAGCACCAGGGCGCTGTCCATGCGCGGGTCGCGGGGCAGCTTCCACTCGCCGTTCAGGCGGACGTACGTCGGCAGGTTGGTCGTCGAAAAGAAACCTTCCGGAAGCACCCCGTCGGCCGGGGCCGGCGCGAAGGTGGCGTCGGGCGCGCTGGCGAAGCGGGGCTGCGAAAAGTCGGGTGCGTGGTACATCGAAGGGATCTGGGGTCCGGGCGTTTTTTCGGGACGTGTGCTCGCCGGAAAGTATCCGCCGCCCCGCGGGCGCGACAGGGTGGCGGGGGCTGCGCGCGCCGCGGAGAGCGGCACCACTTTCGCGCGGGGGCCATCGGCTCCAAATTCCGTCCCCGCTTTCACCTGAACCGACCATGGCCAGGCGCCCGAGCCCGGAGGCAGAGATCGACAAGAAGTGGAGCATCGAAGATTCCCGCGAGCTGTACAACGTGGAAGGCTGGGGAATCGGCTACTTCGACATCAACGACAAGGGGCACGTTTCCGTGCACCCCACCAAGGACCCGGCCCGCGGCCTGGACCTGTTCGAGCTGGCCACCGACCTGGAGGCCCAGGGCGTCGGGCTGCCGCTGCTGCTGCGCTTTTCCGACATCCTGCGAACGCGCATCGAGAACCTGGGCGAGCGCTTTGCCACGGCCATCCGCGACTTCGACTACCAGGGCGGCTACACCACCGTCTACCCCATCAAGGTGAACCAGCAGCGCCACGTGGTCGAAGAGATCGTGGCGTTCGGCGAGCGGCACGGGGTGGGGCTGGAGGTGGGGAGCAAGCCCGAGCTGCAGGCAGTGCTGGCGCTCACCGAGCGCACGGACCACCTGATCGTCTGCAACGGCTACAAGGACGAAGAGTTCATGCGGCTGGCGCTGATGGGCCAGAAGCTCGGCCACCGCGTGGTGATCGTCATCGAAAAGCCGGGCGAGGTCGACGTGCTCCTGCGCGTGGCCGACGACATGGGCGTGGTGCCCATGGCCGGCGTGCGCATCAAGCTCTCCGCGACGGGCTCCGGGCGCTGGAGCGAGTCGGCCGGCGAGCGCAGCAAGTTCGGGCTGAACGCCTCGCAGCTGATGCGCGTGCTCGACAAGCTGCGCGAGGCGGGGAAGCTGGATGCGCTGAAGCTCATCCACTTTCACCTGGGGTCCCAGATCCAGGACATCCGCAACATCAAGCTGGGGATGACCGAGGTGGCGCGGTACTACGTGGAGCTGCGCCAGATCGGGGTGAACGTGGAGTACGTGGACGTGGGCGGCGGGCTGGGCGTGGACTACGACGGCTCACGTTCCGCCACCTCGGCCAGCGTGAACTACTCCATGCAGGAGTACGCCAACGACATCGTCTACGCCCTGGCCGAGGCGTGCCGCGAGAACGAGGTGCCCATGCCCCACGTGATCTCGGAAAGCGGCCGCGCGCTCACGGCGCACCACGCACTGCTGCTGATCAACGTCATCGACCTGGAAACGCAGAGCCCCGAAGAGCTCGACGAGGTGTCGGAAGACGACCACCTGCTGGTGCAGGAGCTGGCGGGGGTGCTGCGCGAGCTGGACGGCCGCAGCATGAGGGAGGTGTACCACGATGCCTCGTTCATCAAGGAGCAGCTGCAGAACCACTTCAACTCGGGCACGCTCACCCTGCGCGAGCGGGCGATCGGCGAGCGGTACTGGCTGGCGATCATGAACCGCGTGGCGCAGCTGGCGGCGAAGGACCCGGAGGAGTACGAGGACATCCTTCCCGAGCTTCACGGGATGCTGATCGACCGGTACTTCTGCAACTTCTCGCTCTTCCAGTCGCTCCCCGACTCGTGGGCCATCGACCAGCTGTTCCCCATCATGCCCGTGCACCGGCTGAACGAGGAGCCGACGCGCCGGGGAACGCTGCAGGACGTGACGTGCGACTCCGACGGCAAGATCGACCAGTTCGTGGGATGGCGGAAGCCCAAGCCCAGCCTGGAGCTCCACACATTCGGCCACGGGGACCCGTACGTGCTGGGGATCTTTTTGACCGGCGCGTACCAGGAGATCCTGGGCGACCTTCACAACCTGTTCGGCGACACCAACGCCGTGCACGTAAAGCTGACGGACACGGGGTACGAGATCGGCGACCTGGTGCACGGCGACACCATCACCGAGGTGCTGAACTACGTGCAGTTCAACACGCAGGACCTGATCAGCACCTTCCGCCGCAAGATCGCCAACGCCAAGGGCCTCACCCGCGCCGAGGCGAACGCCTTCATCGCCGACTACATCGCGGGGCTGGCGGGGTACACGTACCTCGAGGGCGACGCCTGAGGGAAGTGCGTTAGTGCGTTAGTGCGTTAGTGCGTTAGTGCGTTAGTGCGGAAGTGAAAAAGACGAGGGGCGCCTTCCCGCGCGGGAGGGCGCCCTTCGCGCGTTCACAGAATTTGTGGTGAACCCGGAGAGCCGCGCATCACGCGTGACCCTCCGCACTCACGCACTCACGCACTCACGCACTCTCCCTGCCGTTGGCGCCTGGGCGTGCAGGGCTTCGTCTTCACCGGCTCGGTGGTCGTCGTCACCGGCACCGTCACTCGGCTGTACAGCAGGTGGCTGTTCATGGTGTGGCCACTGTTCAGCGTCACGGGCACGACGATGTTCTGCGTGGCGCTGGCCACCAGCAGGTCGCGCACCTGCTGCGGGGTGGCGCCGGGGGCCTGCTGCAGCACCAGGGCGGCGGCGCCGGCCACGTGCGGGCTGGCCATGGAGGTGCCGCCCAGCACGTCCGTCGCCGTGGAGCTGGTGTTGTACGCCGACGTGATGCCGTCGCCCGGGGCGAAGATGTCGACGCAGGCGCCGTAGTTGGTCCACGAGGTGCGCGTGTCCGCCGCGTTGCTCGCGGCCACGGTGATCGCCTCGGCGACGTTGGCGATGGGGAACATGCAGGCGTCCGCGCCGATGGTGCCGTTGCCCCAGCCGTTACCGGCGGCGACGACCACGGTAATGCCCGACGAGATCATTCCGCGCACCGCGTCGTCGATGGGCGCGCTGGTGCCCAGGGTCTTGGTGGGGATCACGTCGCCCAGCGACATGTTCACCACGGCGGGGAGCGTGGCGTTCGCCGCCACCCAGTCCATCCCCGCGATCACGTCGGCGTCGGAGCCGTAGCCGGCGCAGTTCAGCACGCGCACCGCCACCAGCTTGGCCTGCTTGGCCACGCCGTACGTCTTGCCGCCGACGGTGCCGGCCACGTGCGTGCCGTGGCCCTGGCAGTCGTTGTTCATGTCGCCGATCAGCAGCGGGTCGGTGGGATCGGCGGCGTACGCGTCGAAGCCCGGCACGGCGCGCCCCTCGAACTCCACGTGGTCGAAGCGGATGCCGGTGTCGATGATGTAGGCGGTGACGCCGGCGCCGTCGAAGTCGTAGGTATAGTTGCCGTCCACCGGCCGCGCGCGCTGGTCGATGCGGTCCAGCCCCCACGTGGCGCCGGACTGCGTGGTCGATACCACCCGGTACTGCCGCTGCACGCTGATCTTCAACACGCGGGGATCCAGCGACAGCGCCTTCGCCTTGGCGTCGGGGATGGAGCCCGCGAAGCCGTTCAGCAGGTGCTCGTACACGTAGCGGGGCTTGAGGCCGTACTCCGCGGCCAGCGCGGAGGCGTTGGCGCCCCAGCTCAGCTGTACGACGTAGTGGCCGGGGATGGAGCCGTCGGTCGCCGCCGCCAGCAGCGACGAGGGCTGGAGGTCGGGGGCCAGCGGAGTGTCGGCGCCGTCGCAGGCACCGAGCGCGGCCACGGCAAGGACAAGCAGGGAGCGTCGCATATCGGCTTGAACTCCGGTGTGATGTGGAAGTCTCGATTGCGATCCCTCCAATGCAAGCGCCGGTACGCCCGCGTGGATGGAAGCCAACTCTTTCCGCCACCGTCACTTACGGTTTCGGCGAGGGACAGGAGGGCCACGCCGCCTGCACGATTGTGGTGAGGGGTGAGGATCGCGCTTCACCGAAACGGTGCAGATCACTCTCTCCCTTCTCTCTCTCTTCGGCTCTGCGTCTCTGCGTGAGACCATCTTTTCCAGTAGTCCGCGGGACCTGAAACTTCCGCTGGTGCTCCGCCGTATGCTCCCTTTGAGCGGGACGAGGGCGTGTCCTGCGACCTGAATACGAAAGCGAGGATACCGTGCGTGATCCCGGTTTTGCGGCTCTGCTGAGCTTCTTCATCCCCGGCCTGGGGCAGCTGTACAACGGCGCATGGTTCCGCGCGCTGTTCTGGTTCGTCTTTACCCCCGGCCTGTGGCTGGGAACGGGCGGGCTGTTGGGATGGGTGGCTCACGTGATCGCCGCCATCACCGCCTACAACTACGCCAAGCGCCGCCCGTACCGCGACTTCTAGCGGCCGGACGGCGAGAGTGCGAAAGGGGCGCATCCGGCTGACCGGATGCGCCCCCTTCGCGTTCGTGCGGCGATCGACTACAGCCCCTCCATTCCCCCGCCGCCTCCGCTGAACAGCTCCGGCATCATCGCGGCCGCCATCCCGCCGAGCACCGCGAAGATCGCCAGGAAGATGATCATCAGGAGGATGTACGCGGGGATGGACGCGATCATCACCTTCAGGATGAGCATCACCATCCTGCCGAACGGGATGTCGACGTTCGTGATCACCACCTGCTCGGGGCCGGTCCGCTGCACGCTGGCGTACGAGGCGGCGGCGGCGGGGCCCGGAGGCGGGCCGTGGCGCTGGCCGGGATTCGCCGCGCCGCAGACGGGGCAGACGGGGGCGGAGGGATCCACGGGGGTGCTGCACTGGCGGCAGGGTACGGTCATGGGCGTGTGGCGGAGGGGGTGAAGACGGCGCTCGCACGCGGTTCGCGGAGCGCCGGAAGGGTGGGCCGTTCAGCCGCGGAGGGCGCGGCGGACGGCGTCGATCACGCGGGGGACGAGGGCGGAGGCGGGCTCCGGGACGTTGGCGCCCGCCGCCTTCACGTGCCCGCCCCCGCCGAACTCACGCGCGATGCGGTTGACGTCGGCGGCGCCGTTGGAGCGGAAGGAGATCTTGGTTTCGCCGGGAGCGGTTTCTCGGAAGAGCAGCGCCACCTCCGTTCCCTCCATCGAGCGAACGTGCTCGATCAGCCCGTCGAAGTCCTCGCCCGACACGCCCAGCCGCTGGGTGACCTCGTGGGGCACCACCATCCACCCCACGCCGTCGTCGCTTTCCAGGCTGGCCAGCGCCTCGCGCAGCAGCTCCAGCCGGCGGCGCGGCGCCGTGGCGAACAGGCGGCGGTACACCACCTCGGGGTCGATGCCCAGCGTCATCAGCTCGCCGGCCACCGCCAGCACCCGCGGCGTGGTGTTGCCGAAGCGGAACGAGCCCGTGTCGCTGACCAGCGCCACGTAGGCCCCCAGCGCCGACGCCTGGGGCACGGCGTCGCCCGACAGGGTGATGATGTCGTACACCATCTCGCCCGTGGCGGCGGCGGTGGGGTCCTGCACGGCCACGTCGCCCACCACCTCGCTTCCCGCGGGGTGATGGTCCACCACCAGCGTGCGGTCGCGGGGAATGCGCTGCGCCAGCTTGCCGATGCGTTCCGGCTCGCTGGTGTCGAGCACCAGGAACAGGTCGGCCTCGTCCAGGGCGGCCTCGGCCTCGGGGGTGCCCAGGTCGGCCACCACGTCCTGGCGGTGGAGGACGAAGCGCAGCGAGTCGGGAAAGGGCGTGGGATTCACGATGGTGCAGCGGATTCCCCGCCCTTCCAGCCACGCCGCCAGGGCCGCTTGCGACCCGGCCCCGTCGCCGTCGGCGTGCACGTGCGTGTGAAGCGCCACGCTGCGGGCGCCCAGCAGCGGCTGCAGCAGCCGGCGCAGGGGAAAGGCGCGGGACTCGGGAACGGCCAGCAGCTCTGACATGGAACTCGCGCACGCGGGGTTCGCGGGCGGCGCGGGGCCGCCCCGGAGCGGCACACTAACGCGCGCGGGGGCGGGGGCGCAATGCGGACGTAACAGCGGGCGCGCGTCCGCGCCGCGCCGGAACGCGACGATTTTGGGAGGGGCTTTGAACGAATGCTTGACCGGAGCCGCACGGCGCTTACATTCATGCGCTTCAGCATCATCAACGCTGGATCGCGATTTCCCCCGACTCCGGGAGAACCCCCGCCCGCCCAGGGGCGGAGCACACACGGCCGAGCGCGGCCCATGGCCGCTGGAAGCACGCGCCCGCCCGGCGCGGTACATCACACTCCACCCCCCGCGGCGGACCGGAGTCCGCCCACACCGGAGCAGTCATGAGTCTTTTCGCCCGCAAGAACATCGACGAGCTGCAGGCGGACGCCTTTTCCGAAGGCGAGCACAGCCTGAAACGCGAGCTCGGCCCGCTGAACCTGGTGTCGCTGGGCATCGGCGCCATCATCGGAACCGGTATCTTCGTGCTCACGGGCACGGCGGCGGCGCAGCACGCGGGACCGGCCATCGTGCTGGCGTTCGTGTTCGCCGGCATCGCCTGCGTCTTCGCCGGCCTCTGCTACGCCGAGTTCGCGTCCATGATCCCCATCGCGGGCTCCGCGTACACGTACGGCTACGCCACGCTGGGCGAGCTGATCGCGTGGATCATCGGGTGGGACCTGATCCTGGAGTACCTGTTCGGCGCGGCGACGGTGGCAGCGGGCTGGTCGGGGTACGTGAACTCGTTCCTCAAGGACCTGGGCGTCATCCTTCCGCCCTACCTGACCAACCCGGCCGGCGAGCTGGTGCAGGCCCCGGGCTCCGACACCTGGGTGCGCAAGACCGAGGAGCTCACCCAGTCTCTGGCGGCGCAGGGCGTCAGCATCGACAGCCTTCCGCAGGCGAACGGCGGCTTCAACGTGATCGCGGCGCTCGGCATCTTCGCCGTAACGGTGCTGCTGGTGACGGGCATCAAGGAGTCGGCGCGCTTCAACAACGTCGCGGTGGCCATCAAGCTGGCCGTCGTGGCGGCGTTCATCCTGGCAGGCGGGTACTACGTCCTCACGCACTGGGGACAGTCGATGGACCACTGGACGCCGTTCATCCCGCAGGCCACCGGTCCGGGGGCGTTCGGCTTCAACGGCATCATCGCGGCGGGCGGCGTGATCTTCTTCGCCTACATCGGCTTCGACGCGGTGTCGACGACGGCGCAGGAAGCCAAGAACCCGCAGCGCGACATGCCCATCGGCATCCTGGGCTCGCTGATCATCTGCACCATCCTGTACATCCTGGTGTCGGGCATCATGACGGGCATCGTGGAGTACCCGCGCCTGAACGTGGGCGAGCCCATCGCGGTGGCCATCGACGCCACGGGCTACACCTGGCTGGCCCCGTGGATCAAGGTGGGCGCCATCGCCGGTCTTTCGTCGGTGATGCTGGTGATGCTCATGAGCCAGCCCCGCATCTTCTACACGATGTCGCGCGACGGCCTGCTTCCGCCGATTTTCAGCCGCCTGCACCCGCGCTTCCGCACGCCGCACATCAGCAGCGCGCTGGTGGGCCTGGTCTGCGCGTTCCTGGCGGGCTACTACGACGTTTCGGAGCTGGGGCACCTGGTGTCCATCGGCACGCTGCTGGCCTTCAGCATCGTGTGCGCGGGCGTGTGGTACCTGCGCGTGAAGGAGCCGAACCGTCCGCGTCCGTTCAAGACGCCGTTCGTGCCGCTGTTCCCCATCCTGGGCATCCTGTCGTGCGTGTACCTGATGACGGGGCTGCCGCGCGTTGCGTGGGAGCGGCTGTTCCTGTGGCTGGCGATCGGCCTGGCGATCTACTTCCTGTACGGCCGGCGGCACAGCGTGGTGCAGCGCACGCACCACCAGGCGCACGTCGACACGCCTCCGCGTCCGACGTACACGGACGAGAAGTAGAACCGTCCTCGCCGAATCGTGGATGGAAGACCGCCCCTCCCCCGGACTCCGGGGGAGGGGCGGATTTCTTGTTTCCGGGGGAGGCCCCTCCCGCGGGCCCTCCGCGCACGATAGTGCTGTGCGGAGAGGAGAGAACTTCGGGGCGAAGGAGGCTGGGTTTGGCGCATGCCGCGGCCGCCCCCCATCCCCAACCCTTCCCCCGCAAACAGCGCGGGGGAAGGGAGCCAGTCCGGTGCGCCACCCCACCTCAGTGCGGCCCCACAGCGCTGTCATCCTGAGTCTTTCACCGTCCTCCGGCCGACCCTGAGGGATGAAAAGGGCTCGCGGGCGCCGTTTATGATTTGGACGAACTGGACTTTTTCTATTCAGGCCCAAGCGCGCCAAACCTGCCCGTAGCACACCCGCATCTTGCATGCGCCACTTCTCACCTTGGACGCGACAGCGGTACGGACGCCGGAATCGCCTCGCTCCGCGTCGGCGCGGCGCGCGAAGGCTGGCGAAGCTCGGTGTGCTTCGGCAGCTCCCGCGCAGTCTCAGGCTGCCCTCTCTCCCCCCGCAAGCGGGGAAAAGGGAGAATTCGATTGCGCTTCGGCTGGCTTGGCGCGCTCGATTCTGGGGTGTACCCCCCTCCCACGCTGTTTGTGGGAGAGGGTGGCACGCGTGTCAGCGCGGCCGGGTGAGGGCCCCACGGCAGCCGAGGCCCCGGCTTCGGTGACCGCTGCTGCGTGGTGCCTCACGTGCATGCCGCACCTGAGCTTCGGGATTCGCGGTTCGGCGGCGAGGCCGGCGCGCGACCAGACGAGCCGTTGCGCTGGCGCAGGGAGAACGATAGTCTGCGCTCCCGGACGTGGAGCGCGTACGTCGCCGTTCTTCCGTTCTCGACCGGGTCGGCAGCGCCATCGCGGTGCCCTCGACCCGTTTCCCGCTACCTGCCGGAGAGGATGAGCGAGGCGATCCCGGACGTCGTAAGGGCGTTCATCGCACACAACATCGAGTCCGCGGAGCTTCTGGAAACGCTTCTGCTGATCCACTCGCAGCCTGAACAGGACTGGTCCCCGGAAGACGTCGCCCGGTCCATCTACACCGTGCCGGCGGGTGCCACCCGACGGCTGGAGCAGCTGGTGGGGATCGGCCTCGCCACGTCCAACGGCGGCGGCACTCCCGTGTATCGCTACCATCCGTCCAGTCCCCGCCTGCGCGACGAGGTGAATGCGCTGGCCGCCGCCTACCGCCAAAACCGCGTGGCGGTCATCAACCTGATCTACAACCAGCCCCCGGACCCCGTGCGCTCGTTCGCCGACGCCTTCAAGCTCAGGAAGGGCTGACCGATGGCGACACTCGTATACGCCCTCTGCGCGCTCACCAGCCTTGCCTGTGCCGTCCTGCTGCTGCGCGGCTACGCCCGCAACCGGGTGCGGCTGCTGCTGTGGTCGGGGCTGTGCTTCACGGGGCTTGCCTTGAACAACATCATCCTGCTCGTCGACATGCGGGTGGTGCCCGACATCGACCTTTCCGTCTGGCGCACGCTTCCGGCGCTGGCGGGAATCGTCATCCTACTTTACGGCCTGGTATGGGAGACGCGTTGAGCCAGCTCATCTCGGGCGCGCTGGTGATGGGGTACTTCGTCGCCGGCCTGTACTTCCTGCGGTTCTGGCGCGACACCCGCGACCGCCTGTTCGGAATCTTTGCCGCGGCGTTCTGGCTGCTCGCCGCGCAGCGGGCCGCGCTGGCACTCGCCGCCGATCCCAACGGCGAGCAGGTGCTGCTGTACTCCGTGCGCCTGCTGGCGTTCGTGCTGATCCTGGCCGCGATCATCGACAAGAACCGGGGCGGCGACTGACCCACGGAGGCGAAAAACGGCGCTGAAGGAATCAACCCTACAAATACATTGTACAATCCGGAAGCCGCGACTAGATTGCTGTTTCCACCCCCCATCCGGAAGCCCGCCCGCGGAAGTGGCCCATGCCGCCCGTTACCATCCTCATCGTCGACGACGACCCCGACCACCAGACCGTCTGCGGCGTGCTGCTTCAGCACGCGGGCTACCGTGTGCTCCAGGCCCGTGACGGCGTCGAGGGTGTGCGGATGGCGCGCGACTCCCGCCCCGACGTGGTGCTGATGGACATGCGGATGCCGCGCATGGACGGCATCGCCGCGCGCCGGGAGCTGGCGGCGCTTCCGGAAACGTCCGGCATCCCCGTGGTCGCCCTTACCGCCGACGTCCTGAAGTGGCCCGAGGCGCGCGTCCTGGAAGAAGGCTTCAGCGCGCTGCTTCCCAAGCCATGCAACCTGCACCGCATCCTTACCGTGGTGCGCCGGTTGGCACCCGCCCCTTCGTCCCAGGGCGAACTGGTGGCCGCCGGCTGAGCCGGGTGGAGCAACAACGAGAGCGGGCCCGGAGGATCTTTCCTCCGGGCCCGCTGCGTTTCGTGGATGACGACGATCTCAGGGAGCGCCGCGAATCTCCGCCCCGCCCAGTTGCAGGCCGCGCACCGGGAGGCCTTCGGGGAGCATCCGCTCGATGGTGGAGATTCGGACGGGCTCCGCCTTCAGGTCCACGTCCATGAAGCGCAGGGTGTCGCCCACCTGCATGCCGAAGCTGCCCGCGATGTGCGTGCCCGGCGCGCGCACGTCGGCGTTGCGCGCCAGGAACATGGTGCCGCCCGGCCGCGACTCGATGCGCAGCGACAGCCGCCCGGACGCGTCTTCGGGAAAGCGCTTGTACAGCCAGCGCAGGTCGCCGAAATCCACCGAATCGGTGCGGAACGCCACGTCGTACATGGGCGCCTCGGCGGGGTTGAACCACCGGGGGAAGCTGTCCGTGCGAACCACCCCCGAGGTGGCGAGCAGCGAGTTGCGCAGCCGCACGATGGGGACGTCGAATTCGATGTGCCCCTTGAGCAGCGCGATGGTCCCCTGACTGTGGTGCAGCTGCACCGGCTGCCGGAAGATTTGCGCTTCCGTGCGCAGCGAATCGACGTGGATGCGCGAGCCGGAGCGCGTTCCCGGCGCGAAGCGGACGCGGGAAAGGCGGCCGTTCATCCGCCGGAAGTTCATGGTGCGGATGTACCCGCCCCCCACGCGGTTCACCAGGACCACCGAGGTGTCGGAGAGCGCCGCCGCGATCTCGGCCTGCTGGGCGCGCGTGGAAAGGGTGGAGTCGGGCTTCCACACGTTCTGCACCCGCACCACGCCATCGATCATCCGCAGCGTGTCGAGCAGCGTGATGCGCTCCACGCGCTTCGTCGTGTCGCTGCGGGTGGGATCGGCGGCGAAGATCGCCTGGTAGTTCCACAGCGAGTCGCCGGGCAGCTTGAACACGTACACCTCGGGCTCGTACAGGGTGGCCCGGGTGATGTGGATGCGCGGCGAGAGCAGCGTCTTGACGTCGTAGTCCAGGTAGGCGCTGTCGGCCAGGATGAAGGCGCGGCCCTGCCGGTCCTTGAGCGATACGCCGTACAGCTTGGCGCCCTCGAACAGGTTGCCGTCGATCCGGGCGACGTTCAGCTGTCCGCCGTTCAGCCCTTTGCCCAGCGCGCGCAGGGTGCGCTGCAGCACGAACTCGTGCCCGGTCTGGGTGCGCGCGACGATGTTCAGCACCAGCACGGCGAGCGCCACGCCCAGCAGCACCCCGCCCAGACCCCAGGTGAGCAGGCGAACGGCCCGGTTCCTCTTCATCCCCCGGCCTCCGGTACGGGTGCCGGGGAGGGCACGGAGGCGCCGTCCACCCGTTCGCGCGCCAGGAAGATCCGCGCAACGTACCACGCCGCCGCGCCGATGCCCGCGGCCACGCCGGCCGCCATTCCCACGGCCTTCATCTCTTCGCCGCGCGACAGGCGGCGGCGCTCATACCGCGGCATCGCGCACCTCCTTGCGGTCGTCCATCCACAGCGCCTTCGTCACCTCGCCCTCGTCGTCCAGCGGCGGCCGGCCGCGGCGGTAGAACAGGTGGCGGCTGGTGGGCAGAAAGTCGCCCGCATCGTCGAAGTACATGTAGTGCGTGATGCGGATGTGCTTGTCATCCAGCTTCAGCACGTTCAGCGAGTTCTTTTCCCGCTCGCGCGCACGCCCGCGCCGCGAGGTGGTGGTGCCGCTCTGCGCGATGACGATGCCGTGCTCGCGGTCCGCCCCGGCGTACACGTCGAGCGAGTTGCCGAGGTAGGCGCGGTGCAGGTGGCCGCCCAGGATCAGGTCAACGCGCATGGCCGTGAACGCGTCGAGCGCGCGCCTGGCCTGGGGCATGGCATCGGCGCCCTCCCAGTCTGGCGGCGGCGCGAAGTTGTGATGGGCCACCACGATGCGGTACGTCTCGTCGGCGATTCCCTGGAACGCCTCGCGCGCAAAGTCGATCTGCCACTGGTGGATGCGGCCGTTGACCGTGGCCTTGAGCGGCGCGGTGGAGTTGATGGCGACGATGCGCGCGCCCGGGATGTCGGTAACGGTGTCCAGCTCCGGCAGGATGTGCTTGCGGTAGTAGCGATACGGGTCCAGCACCCGCTCGGCGATCCGCATCAGCGGCACGTCGTGGTTCCCCGGCGTGACGATCAGGGGAACGCTGGGCAGCGTGTTCAGGAACGCGCGCGCCTCGGCGAACTGCTCTTCGGTGGCGCGCTGGGTGAAATCGCCCGACGCTACGATGCAATCGGCCTGCAGCCGGTGCGCGAATGCATGCAGCGCCCGCGCTACCTCGGGGTAGTGCGGCGGGCCGAAGTGAAGGTCCGAGACGTGAAGAAGCGAGATCAAGCCGGCCCTGGAGTGACTTTCGTGACGTGGTGACTTCCCCGACCTCCGGTGCTTTCCTTCACTCCCCGTGCCACCGCGGGTTCCCTTACTTCGTCAGCCCGGGAAACGGCAGGTCCGCGCGGGCGTTCAGCTCCAGCCCGCCCACCTCGCCACGCTGCCAGCGGAAGAGCGCGGCGCGGGCAATCATGGCCGCGTTGTCGGTGGAAAGCCGCGGCGAGGGCGCGTACAGCTGGCCCTTCTCGCCCAGCCGCTGCGCCAGTGCCTCGCGAAGCGCCCGGCTGTTGGCCACGCCCCCGCCCAGCACCACGCGCGGGCAACGCATCTCGCGCACGCCGCGCATGGTCTTGGCGACCAGCACGTCCACCACCGCCGCCTGGAACGAGGCGGCCACGTGCGGCACCTCGTCCGCAAGCCTTCCCTCCCCTTCCAGTCCGCGCACCAGCAGCCGCAGCGCGTTCTTCAACCCGCTGAACGACATGTCGTAGTACTCGCGGTCGCCCAGGCGCTCGCCGCGGTTGAGCAGCGGACGCGGCAGCGGGTGGCGGGTGGGGTCTCCCTCGGCAGCGGCACGCTGGATGGAGGGGCCGCCGGGGTACGGCAGCCCCAGGATCTTCGCCGCCTTGTCGAAGGCCTCGCCCGCCGCATCGTCGCGCGTGCCGCCGAGCAGCTTGTACTCGCCCCAGGCGGGCACCCAGAGCAGCATGGTGTGGCCGCCGGAGACCAGGAGGGCCACGAACGGCGGCTCGGCGCCCGGGTGCTCCAGGTGCGTGGCGAACAGGTGCCCCTCCATGTGGTGCACGCCCACCACCGGCTTGCCCGCGGCCCACGCCGCCGCCTTCCCCCAAGCCACGCCCACCAGCAGCGCGCCGATCAGCCCGGGCCCCGCGGTGACACCCACGACATCCACGTCCTCCAGCCCTACGCCAGCCTCGCGCAGCGCGCCCGCGACCACGTCGTCCACGGTGCGCAGGTGGGCGCGCGAGGCGAGCTCCGGGACCACGCCCCCGTACAGCGTGTGGATGTCCTGCGTGAAGATCACGTGGCCCAGCAGTTCGCGCTCCCCCCACAGTACGGCGGCGGAGGTCTCATCGCAGCTGGTCTCGATCGCCAGCACCAGCGGATCGCCGCTCACCGGGGCGCCCGGGCGGCGGGAGGCGGATTGGCCGGTGGCGGGGAGGACGCTTCCCCCGGGGGCAGCACCCGCACCCGATCCGGGACCGCCGTGGCCGACATGCCCGCCGGCAGACCCTCGATCACCACCCGCGCGTCCGCTCCGACCAGGGGAAGCGCGGGCGGAAGCGAATCGCGGGGGACCACGGCGCGCACTGCCCCGGGGAACACACGCCTCAGGGCGCGCTCCGGCCCGGAAAGGCGGACCGTCACCTCCGCGGGCTGCGCCTGCAGGCCGTCCGGCGCGGAGACGCGGATCGGCCCCACCGTCCGCTCCACACGCCGGTCCACCGTTCCGCTCACCCGTACGCGGGTGCGGGCGAAGCTCAACCCGTCCAGCGCCGCGGTGTCGAGCACCACCTCGTGGCTGAAGGTGGAGTCGTCGGGCACCACGTCGAAGCTGCGCGTCGTCAGCGCCTCCAAGACCGCCAAGCGGTCCGCCGGGCCGGTCACCCGCACCTCGGCGGGTAGGATCACCAGGTCTTCGCCGACGACGTAGCGCTGCGTGGACCGCCCGGCGATGCGCGCGCGGACGGGCACCATGCGGCTGGTCAGCCGCTCCAGCCCCAGCGTGACGACGGAGGGCCGCACGTCGCTCACCCGCACCGCCAGCCCCTGCGGAATGCGCACCATCGACGGGTCCAGCCCAAAGGTGCGCCGCTCGCCCACATCGCGGACGGAGAGCACCAGCGTGGGCCGGTTGATGGCCAGCTCCCACAGCTCGCGGCCGGGCCCGGTGACCTGCACGCTGACCACCGCCGGCTCGGCCGGGGCCGTCACCACGAACTCCGGGTCGCGCACCACGGGATCCACGCGCACGGGAATCCACTGGCTGGTCACCTGCTCGGCGCTGACCACCGCCCAGATGAGCACGGCCAGCGCCAGGGCGGAAAGCTTCAGCCGCCAGTTGTACGTGAGGCTGCGGGCCAGGGACCGCTTCACGCGGGGCCCTCGGCCAGCAGGCGGCGCACGAGGTCGGCCTGCGCCGGGTGGTCCCACTCCGTCGCGCCGATCACCTTGTGGACGATCACGCCGTCGCGCCCCACCAGGAACGACTCGGGCACGCCCGTCGTCCGGTAGGTCTGCTGGATGCGGCCCGATGCGTCCTGCCACACGGTGAACGTAAGCCCCAGCTCCCGGCCGAACGCCTGCAGCTCCTTTGCCCCCGTGGGCGCCTTGTCGACGCTGACGGCCACGATCTTCAAGCCGAGGGGGCCCAGCTCGCGGTGAAGCCGCTCCATCGACGGCATCTCGTCGCGGCAGGGACCGCACCACGTGGCCCAGATGTTCACCAGCACCACCTGGCCGCGCAGGGACGAGAGCGACACCGGCCGCCCCTGCATGTCCACCGCCTGGAAGTCGGGAGCGCGGGTGCCCACGTCCATAGGCAGGAAGCGGTGGCGCGCACTCCACCCCGCCGCCAGCAGGGCCGCCAGCACCCCCAGCGTCGCTACCCACCACACCCACTGCCGCCGCTTCGCCATCGTTTCGCCGTCGTCCCGCTGTTCAGTGGTCTCTCGTCCCCGCCGGCCTATCGCCGCGGAGGCTCATCCGGCTCAGGCTCCGGATCGGGGATGGGCTCCTCCACCACCGGTTCCGCCACCGCTGAATCCACCGCGAGCGTATCCGTGACGGTGGGCGGCGGGGGCGGACGGGGATCCGCGCCCGCCAGCGTGAGCCGGACGGAGCTGCCCATCCGCAGGCTGTCGCCGGCCGCGGGCGACTGGGCGATCACCGTCCCCGCCGGCTCGGCGGACGCCGGATCGTACGCCACCCGGCCCGCGCTCAGCGACGTCGCCTGCAGCCGCGCCTGGGCGTCGTCCTCCAGCAGCCCCACCACGCTGGGCACCAGCACCTTGGGCGGCCCCGCGCTGATCAGCAGTTCCACGGGCCCGGGAAGCGAGGCCGGCTTTCCCGCCTCGGGCCGCAGGCCGATGATGCTGCCCTCCTCGCTGCGGTGCAGCACGTTGCGAACGGCCACGCGAAAACCGTAGCGCTGCAGCAGGCCGATGGCGTCCGCGCGGGACAGCCCCTTGATGGAGGGCACAACGCGCGTCTCCGCGCCGGAGCTGAGCACGATGCGCACCTGCGTGCCCCGCGCCACCTCTTCGCCGGGCAGGGGCGTCTGCATCAGCACGCGCCCGCGGCCCACGCGCGGGTTGGGAAGCTGCCCGCCGCGCAGCATGTCCAGCCCCAGCCGCTCCACCGCGCGCTCCGCCTGCCCCGCCGTCCGCCCGGTCAGGTCCGGAACGGTGACGATGGGCGAGCGCCCGAAGCCGGGAAAGAACAGGAATGTCATCACCAGATAGCCGATCACGAACATCGACAGCCCGGTGATCAGCACGTACTTCAGCAGGCGCCGCTCGTCGAAGTACCGCCGGACGCGGCCGGGGATCTCGCGGTGCCAGCCGCGCGACGGCGGCCGCACACGGGCGTAGTACCGCGGAGGCTTGCGGCTCACGCGGGCCTCCGCAGCCGCGCCGCGAACGCGCCGTCCACGCCGTGGCGCTGGGGCAGCACGCACAGGCGTCCGCATTCGTCCAGCACGGACTCGTCCACGGCGTTCGTCGCCTCCAGCGCCCACCCCGGGCGCGCACCAAGGAACTGCTCCACTCGCAACTCGTTCTCCTCCCGCTCCAGCGAACAGGTGGAATACACCAGCAGCCCCCCGGGGCGCACCAGCTCCGCCGACGCGGCCAGCAGCTCGTCCTGCAGCCGCACCAGGGCTTGCAGGTCGTCCGGCGTCACCCGCCAGCGGCCGTCGGGGTGCCGGCGCAGCGTTCCCGTTCCCGTGCAGGGCGCGTCCAGCAGCACCGCGTCCGCCGGGCAGAACGGCGGCTGCCGTGCGTCCGCCACCACCACGCCGATCCGGTCGTCCCACCCCAGGCGCGCAGAGTTCTGCGTCACGCGCCGCATCCTCCGACGCGATAGATCCGCCGCGACGACCCGCCCCGCACGTTCCGCCAGCCCCAGCGCCTTGCCACCCGGCGCTGCGCAGACGTCCAGCACCGTAGCACCTTCAGCGACGTCCGCGTAGCGGACGACGAGGGCGGCCGCCGGGTCCTGCACCACCGCGGGCACCGCGGTCAGCACCTCCGCGACGGGTGCGACGGGGACGTGCAGCGAGTCGGGCGCGAAGTCGACCGGGTTCGATTCGATCTCCGCCGCCCGCAGCCGGGCCCGCGCTTCATCAACCGAGACGCCCAGCGGCCGGATGTACAGCTCCGGCCGCCGGTTGTTCGCCTCCACCAGCACCCGCGCCTGCGCCGGGCCCCAGCGCTCGATCCACTTCTCCACTAGCCAGCGCGGGTGTGAGCCCCAGGCGGTGAGGAAGCCCGCCGGGTCTTCTTCGAAATCGGGATACACGATCTCGGGGCGGCGCCGCAGGTTCTGCAGGATGCCGTTCACCAGCCCCGAGGCGCGCGGCACCCCGGCCATCCTCACCAGCTCCACGGACTCGGAAACGGCGGCGTACGCGGGAACGCTCCCCATCTCTAGCAGCTGGTACGCGCCCAGGCGCAGCACGTCCAGCACGGTGGGATCCAGGCTGGCCGCCCCGTCCCGCGCAAAGGTGTCGACGATGTGGTCCAGCCGCCCCTGCAAGCGAAAGGTGCCGTACACCAGCTCCTGCGTCCATGCCCGGTCGCGCGGGTCCAGCCCTTCCGTGGCCGCGTCGAGCGCGCGGTCGCCCAGCTCGCCCTCGCGCACGCGGGCCAGCGCTTCCAGCGCCGCCTGCCGGGTAACCGTCGGCTGTGCCGCCATTCCGTTCAGTCCAGCATGCCGGACAGGGGCGACGATGGCACGGCGCGCTCCCGACGCGGCATGCGGCCGGCCAGGTACGCCAAGCGCCCCGCCTCCGTCGCCAGCGCCATCGCGCGGCCCATGCGAACGGGGTCGCGCGCCTCGGCGACGGCGGTGTTCATCAGGATGCCGTCCACGCCCTGCTCCATCGTCACCGCCGCGTCCGACGCCGTGCCCACGCCCGCATCCACGATCACCGGCACCGACAGGCGCGCCTTGATCGTGCGGATGTTGTACGGGTTCACCAGCCCCAGCCCGCTGCCGATGGGCGACGCCAGCGGCATCACCGCCGCGCACCCGGCGTCTTCCAGCCGCAACGCCGTGATCAGGTCGTCGTTGGTGTACGCGAGCACGACGAAGCCGTCCGCCACGAGCTCCCGCGCGGCGCGAAGGGTTGCTTCGGCATCGGGCAGCAGCGTCTCCTGGTCGCCGATCACCTCCAGCTTCACCCAGTTGGTGAAGCCGGCGGCGCGCGCCAGGCGGGCGTAGCGGATGGCGTCCTCGGCCGTGTAGCACCCGGCCGTGTTGGGAAGCAGCAGGTACTCGTTGGGATCCAGGTGATGGAGAACGCCTTCCTCCTTGTTCCGGTCCAGGTCCACGCGGCGGACGGCGACCGTCACCACCTCGGTCCCGGACGCCTCGATGGCTGCCACCATCTCCGCATTCGTGCGGTACTTTCCCGTCCCCAGCATCAGCCGCGAGCGCAGCGGCCGATCAGCGATCACCAGCGGTGCGTCCATCACGAGCGGCTCGTCCAGCAGAGTCGACATACAATTCCTGAATACTGCGTGATTCGAACAACCTATTCAGCGGCGAGCGTATCGCACGCCTCCGCCGCCGGGGGAGTGGTCCACGGAGTTCCCGTGTATGCGAAGCAGGCGTGCCAGCACCCACCCCCTATGTTGGGCGGCCCCTTTGCGAGGCAGCGCAGGATGCAAAGGTCCTGTTCCCGCTCCGTCCCCGTCCTGCATCGTTGCCGGTACGCATCGAACACGCACCGGTCCTGCGGGCTCAGCTTGGCCGTTACCGCGACCTCACAGCAGGTGGTGTCGGGCTCAGCCTGGCTCGCTGCCGAGCCGCCGGCCCCGACCTCCGCCCGTCCGACGCAGGCTCCCGCGAAAGCGAGCAGCCCAGCAGCAAGGATCAACCCGAGGCGCTTCATCGCCACACCGCTCCCGCGTTGGACGACTGGTGGTCAGCCGCCGCCGACGAAGTGGACCAACTCCAGCGAATCGCCCTCTTGGACTACCGTCTCCGCCAGCGATTCTCGGCGCAGGATCTCGCAGTTGCGCTCCACCACGACCATGCGCGGGTTCAGCGACAGGTGCTCCAGCAGGCGGTCCACCGTCAGCCCCGCGGGGATGGCGCGCTCGTCGCCGTTCACCCGCACCGTGATTTCCTCCGCTACCAGCGTCTCAGACATCGGTTCCCTTCCAGTTCTCCAGGTATTCGCGAACCGCCTCGGCGGGATCCACCGCGTCCCACACGCCGCGGATCACCGCGATCCCGGATGCCCCCGCCTCGCGCGCCTCCGCCGCCCGCTCCGGCGTCACGCCGCCGATCGCGACCACGGCGATGTGGGACGACGCGATCTCGCGGATCAGCTCCGGACCGGCACCTTCCCGTCCCGGGTGCGATGGCGTCGGCCAGATCGTCCCCGCCACGACGAAGTCCGCTCCCTCGGCCGCAACGTCGATCGCCTCGGCGGCCGTGTGGACCGAGACGCCGAGGAGGCGGTCGGGGCCGAGCATCCGCCGTGCGTCGCGCACCCGCACCCCGCGTGCGCCCACCTGCGCGCCATCCGCCGCCGCGAGCGCGACGTCGATCCGGTCGTTCACCAGCAGCACCGCACCGTCTGCGATCGCGCTGCCGATCACGCAGGAGAGGTCGTGCATGCGACGTCCGGACGCGCGCGCGGCGCGAAGGTGGAACACGAGGTTGGGCCCGCCCACCTCCAGGATGAGCCTCGCGCGGTCCACGAAGTCCGTCCGGCCCACCACCTCGTCGTCGGTGACGATGTGAAGCGGCGGAACGGGATCAGGCCTCGCCACCGAACCGGTCGCCCACCGACACGCCGCGGCCGCGGACCCATTCGCCCGCGCCCATCCGGCGCTTGCCCGGCGGCTGCACCTCGCGCACCCGCACGGCGCCGCTGCCGCAGGCGATCAGCACGCCCTCCTGCCCATCCGCCTCCAGCACCTCGCCCGGCGGGCCGGCGGCCTCGGGCAACACCTGCGGGCGGAACAGCTTCACGGGGCCGCGGTCACCCAGCGGGCTCCAGGCGCCGGGGACGTCATCCATCCCGCGGATCCACAGCGCCACCTCGCCGGCGGAGCGCGACCAGTCCAGGCGCGCGACCTCCCGGTCCACCTTGGGCGCGTACGTGGCGCGGGCGTGGTCCTGCGGCAGCGCATCCAGCCCGTCCGCCTCCATCAGCGCCAGCGCCTCCACCAGCGCCTCGGCGCCCACCTCGGCCAGGCGCATGGCCAACTCGCTGGCAGACTCGTCGGACTCGATGGGCTCTTCCACCTGCAGCAGGACGGGGCCGGAATCCAGCCCCACTTCCATGCGCATGATGGAAACGCCCGACGCCTCGTGGCCGCGCACGATGGCCCACTGGATGGGCGCCGCGCCGCGAAGCTCCGGCAGCAGCGAAGCGTGGATGTTCACCGACCCCAGTCGCGGCAGTTCCAGCACCTCGGGCCGCAGGATCTGCCCGAACGCCACGACCACCGAGATGTCCGGCCCCAGTGCGCGGATCTGCGCGAGAAACTCGTCCCCCCGCGCCCGCTCCGGCTGCAGGATGGGCACGCCCATCTCCAGCGCCTCCTGCTTGACCGGCGAAAGGGCCACGGCCCTCCCCCGCCCCGCCGGCCGGTCCGGCTGCGTGACCACGCCGACAACGTCGTGCCCCTCTTCGCACAGGGCGCGCAGCGCGGGAAGCGCAAAGGCCGGCGTGCCCCAGAACAGGACCTTCACGGCTTCGCCAGCTTGCGGTACTTCTTGACCAGCATGGAGCGCTTGATGGGCGACAGGCGGTCGATGAACAGCACCCCGTCCAGGTGGTCGATCTCGTGCTGAAGGCAGCGCGCCATCATCCCGTCGGCGTCGATGCGCACCGGGTTGCCCTGCGTGTCCAGCCCCTCGACCACGCACGTCGCCGGCCGGTCCACCGAGCCGGTGACGCCGGGGATGGAAAGGCACCCCTCCTCCACCCGCTCGGTGCCGCCCCCCGACTCCACGATGCGCGGGTCGATCAGCGCCATCTTTCGGGCGCCTTCCTCGTCCACGTCCACCACGATCAGCCGCATCCCCAGCCCCACCTGCGGCGCCGCCAGGCCGATGCCGCGGGCGTCGTACATCGTCTCGAACATGTCGTGCACCAGGCGGTCCAGCTCCGGACCCGGCGCCGGCACCTCTTCGGCGCGGCGGCGCAGGACCTCGGCGCCCAGCGTCTCGATCTTGAGCACGGGCATGCTACTTCTTTTCCGCGCCCGCCGTCACCGGGCCGGTGCGCCGGGCGATCTTGGAGCGCTCGACGACCACCGTCGACTGCCCGCTCTTCACCTGCACCTGGTCGTCCTTGATCCCCGTGATCTCGCCGATCAGCCCGCCCGCGGTGACCACCTGGTCGCCGCGCTGCAGGCTGTTCACCATCTCCTGGTGCGCCTTCAGCTGCCGCCGCTGCGGAACGAAGAAGACGATGTAGAAGATCACGATGATGATGAGCATGGGCATGAACCCCAGCAGCGAGCTGCCCTGGCCCTGCCCCGAAGCCTGCGCGAGAAGAAGGAGTTCCATCGATCCGGTTCAGCCGTGGGTTGATGTGCCGATGTTCAGGCGTTGGCGCGGGCCGCCTTGCCCGCGTGAAAGCGGTCCAGCCAGGCGCGGCTCCACGAGGTGAAGTCGCCCGCCGCGATCCGTTCGCGCGACGTTTCCGCCAGCCGCACCAGGAACCGCAGGTTGTGGATGGAGAGCAGCCGCATGCTCAGCCCCTCGCCCGCCACGAACAGGTGGCGCAGGTACGCCCGCGTGTAGGTGCGGCAGGTGTAGCAGTCGCACTCGGGATCCAGCGGCCCCGGGTCGGCGCGAAAGCGGTGCTGCTTGATGTTCGCCTGCCCCTCGCCCGCGATCCACACCGCGCCGTTGCGCCCGTTCCGGGTGGGCGCCACGCAGTCGAACATGTCCACGCCCCGGGCGATCGCCTCCAGAAGGTCGTCCGGGTAGCCCACGCCCATCAGGTAGCGCGGCAGCCCGGGCGGAAGCTCCGGCTGCACGGCCTCGAGCATGGCGTGCATCTTCGGCTTGGGCTCGCCCACCGACAGCCCGCCGATGGCGATGCCGTGCCAGTCGCCCGCCGAAAGCGTGGCCCGCGCCGATTCGCGCCGCAGGTCCTCGTACACCCCACCCTGCACGATGGGAAACAGTGTCTGCACCGGGCCTTCCGGGTCCTCGCCCGGCAGCTCGCCGAAGCGGCGGCGGCAGCGTTCCAGCCAGCGCAGGGTGCGCTCGTACGCCTCTGTCGCCACCTCGCGCGACGACTGTCCCGGCGGGCACTGGTCGAAGGCCATGATGATGTCGGCCCCCAGCGCCCGCTCGATCTCCATCACCCGCTCGGGGGTGAACAGGTGGCGCGAGCCGTCGATGTGGCTCTGGAAGGTGACGCCCTCTTCCTCGATCGTGTTGATGTCGGAAAGAGAGAACACCTGGAACCCGCCCGAGTCCGTCAGGATCGGCCCGTCCCACCCCTGGAAGCGGTGAAGGCCGCCCATCTCGCGCACCAGGTCGTGCCCGGGGCGCAGGTACAGGTGGTAGGTGTTGCCCAGGATGATCTGCGCGCCTAGCCCCGCCACCTCGGTGGGCGTCAGCGTCTTGACCGTCGCCTGCGTGCCGACGGGCATGAACACGGGCGTCTGCACCTGCCCGTGGGGCAGCGTGAGCGTGCCCGTACGCGCGGCGCCTTCGGTCGCGTGGATCTGGAACTCGAACAGACTGCGCCTCCCCTGGTCAAACCCGCGCCGTCACCCGCATGCGTCGGCAGGCCGGTAGTTTGGCGGATGCGGGGGGCGACGGCAAGGCGCGACCTGCATTCGGCCACGTCAGCGCGTCCTGATGTGCACCCGCCGGTCCGCCGGCCCCACCCGCCGCTCCGGGAATGCGGCGCACTTCTTCGGCGCGATGTGGTCCTCGTACATCACCACCGCAAAGCTGACCACGCCAACAACCCCCATCAGCCCGACCACGACCCAACCCAGGATCAGGACGGTCTGGTTGAACGTTTCGATGTTCATGCTCGGCTCCTCATCCACTCGGCCCAGGTACCCACCAATCCCGCGAACGCGGCCACCCAAATGGAAAACGTAAACAGGTTCATGCGAAAAGTCAGCCATTCCGCACAACCGTCCAGTTTTACGCCAGCACGTGAACACGTTGCGTTCCACCGCGCCCCGGGGTCGTTGAATTCATGATTCACGTAGACCCCGTACAGCATGGCGGAGAACACGCCGCCCAGCAGGAACACGCCAAAACAAGCCGACAGCAGGTCGCGCCGGCTCGGAGAGATCGGCTCCTCGGCGGAGAGCGTAACCAGGAGTCCGCTGACCTGGGCGGCACACACCATCACGGCGAAAAAGAGCAACGCGGGCGAGGTCAGCGCCGCGCCGACACGGCCCCGCCGAACTCGTTCAGCAGCATCGAAACCCCGAACGGCAGCAGGCCGAACGCGATCGTGAAGACGAACCACCTGAGCATCGGACCCATGGTCCCCGTCCCTCGGGTGAGCAAAATGCAAACGGACCGGACGAATGATGATCGCCGGTCCGCTGTTGCGCAAGTGGTTTGTTTCAGGGTATTTAGACCACGTCTTACCACCATCCGGAAGCCGTCACAGGAGGACCATCGCGTCACCGTAGGAAAAGAACCGGTATCCGCGCTCTACCGCCTCGCTGTACGCCCTCATCACCCGTTCGTATCCTCCCAAAGCCGCCACCAGCATCAACAGCGTGCTCCGCGGGAGGTGGAAGTTGGTGACCAGGTGGTCCACGGCCTTGAAGCGGTACGGCGGGCGGATGAAGATGTCCGTCCACCCGTCGCCCGCGTGCACCAGGCCGTCGTCCGTGGCCGCGGACTCCAGCGTGCGCACGACGGTGGTGCCGACGGCCCAGATGGAGCCGCCGGCCGCGCGCGTCTCGTTGACGGCCGCCGCCGCCTCGCCGGACACGCTGTACCACTCGGAGTGCATGCGGTGCTCGGCGGGGTCCTCGGCCTCAACGGGGCGAAAGGTGCCGACGCCCACGTGAAGGACCAGGCGGGCGATGCGCACGCCCTTGGCCTCGAAGGCCGCGATCAGCTCGGGGGTGAAGTGGAGGCCCGCCGTGGGCGCGGCGACGGAGCCCCGCTCGCGCGCGTAGACCGTCTGGTAGCGCTCGCGGTCCGCCTCCGTCGCGCTCCGCTCCACGTAGGGCGGCAGCGGCACCTCGCCGTAGCGGTCCAGCGCCTCGGCCAGGGGCAGCGGCGTCACCAGCCGCACGATGCGCTCGCCGCCGGGGGTGGAGTCCACGATCTCCACCGAAAGCTCCTCGCCCACCTCCACCGTGCGCCCGGGCTTGAGCTTGGCGCCGGGGCGTACGAGCGCCGTCCACACCTTTTCCTCGCCGCCGTGCGGGTGCAGAAGCAGCACCTCGGCGGCGGCACCCGTGGCCTTGCGCCCGAGCAGGCGCGCGGGAAAGACGCGCGTCTCGTTCAGCACGAGGGCGTCTCCCGCGGGCACGTATTCCAGGAGGTCGGAAAAGACGCCGTGGTGCAGTTCGCTGGTGGAGCGGTCCACCACCAGCAGCCGGCTGGCGTCGCGCCGCTCCGCCGGAGCCTGGGCTACCTGCTCCGGCGGAAGGTGAAAATCGAAGTCCGACGTGCGGAACGCGCGCTCCGTCACGCGTCGAACAGGTTGGGCTGCACCGGTCCCGCCGCCCCGCCGAACATGCCGGGGAGGTTGGCGCCGGCGCCGTCCACCGGTGGCGCGTAGCCGAAGCGGCGGTAGGCCAGCGCCGTCGCCACGCGTCCGCGCGGCGTGCGCATCAGGAAACCGTTCTGGATCAGGAAGGGCTCGTACACCTCTTCCAGCGTCCCGGCGTCCTCACCAATGGCCACGGCCAGGGTATTCAGCCCCACGGGCCCGCCGCCGAACTGCTCGATCATGCTGCGCAGCACCCGCGTATCCATCTCGTCCAGGCCGAACTCGTCCACGTCCAGCATCAGCAGCGCCGCGTCGGCCACCTCGCGGGTGATCACGCCGTCCGCGCGCACCTGGGCGTAGTCGCGCACGCGGCGCATCAGCCGGTTGGCAACGCGCGGCGTGCCCCGCGACCGCCGCGCAATCTCCATCGCCCCGTGCTTCTCGCACCCCACGCCCAGGATCTCAGCGGTGCGCTCCACGATGAAGGCCAGGTGCTGCACGGGATAGTAGTGAAGCCGCTGCACGATGCCGAAGCGGGCGCGCATGGGGGGCGTGAGCAGGCCATAGCGCGTGGTGGCCCCGATCAACGTGAACTTTTCGATGGGCATGGAGATCATCTGCGCATGCGGCCCGTCCGAAAGACGCACGTCGATCCGCCAGTCCTCCATCGCGGGGTACAGGAACTCCTCGATGATGGGACGCAGGCGGTGGATCTCGTCGATGAAGAGGATGTCGCCCTCACGCAGCGTGGTCAGCTCGCGGACCAGGTCCGCCGGCTTTTCGAGCACGGGGGCGGCGGTGATCTTGATGTTGACGCCCAGCTCGCGTGCCATCAGCAGCGCCAGCGTGGTCTTGCCCAGCCCGGGCGGGCCGTAGAACAGGGTGTGGTCCAGCGGCTCGCGGCGGCTGAGCGCCGCGTCGATGGCGATCTGCAGCGACTCCTTGACCTTGTCCTGCCCGATGAACTCAGCCAGGCGCTGCGGGCGCAGGCTGAGCTCGCTGCCTTCCTCGTCGGTCAGCGCGGCGGGCGTGGTGATCTCGGAGCGCGGTTGCTGCTGGGACATCAGGCGATGGTTCCGGGTCGTGGAATGCCGTCCGTCAACAATGTACGGCTTTTCTTCGGATCACACCAGAGGTTTTACGCGAAGATCCCCTCCCGCCGAAGGCGGAAGGGGATCGGGCGCTGCCCGCCTTTACTTCAGCCGCGCGAGCGCCTCGCGGATCAGCTCCGGCGCGGAGAGGCTTCCCTTCTCCTGGACGACGGAGCGCACCGCGCGGTCCGCGTCCGCCGTGGTGACGCCCAGCGCGGTGAGGGCGCGCAGGGCCTCTTCGGCGGCGGGGGCACGCTGGCCGAGCGCGGACGAGGCGAAGGCGATGTCGTCCAGCTTGCCCGTCAGCTCCAGGACGATGCGCTCGCCCGTCTTCTTGCCGACGCCCGACACCGCCGTCAGCGCCGCCGCGTTCCGCTCGCGTACGGCGCGCACCACCTGCTCCGCCGTCAGCGCCGAAAGGAGGCCCAGCGCCAGCCGCGGGCCCACCATGTTCACGGCCAGCAGCCGGGTGAACACGGTCTTCTCGGTGTCGTCGAGAAACCCGAAGAGCATCACCGCGTCTTCGCGCACCAAGTGGTAGGTGCGGATGGTCACCTGCTCGCCCAGGCGCGGCAGGCGCTCGAAGACGGTTGTGGGGATGGAGATTTCGTACGCCACGCCGCCGGAGGTCATCACCTCCACGCGTTCCAGGTCGCGGACGATCAGCTCGCCGCGGATGCGCGAGATCATCGGCGGCCTCCCAGCTTCTGCAGGTTCGCGAACGTAAGGGGAATCGGCGCCTTGAGCTGCGGGCCGAAGCCGCGGAAGCAGTGCGTGAGCGCGAGCGCCACGCCGTCCGCCGCGTCGTGGGGACGGGGGACCTCGCGCAGCTTCAGGTGGCGCTGCACCATCAGCCCCACTTGGTCCTTGGTCGCACGGCCGGCGCCCACCACGGCGGCCTTCACCTCGGCGGGGGGGTACTCGGCCACGCGCAGCCCCTTGAGCGCGGCAGCGAGCAGCACGGCGCCGCGGGCGTGGCCCAGGACGACGGACGTGCGGACGTTCTTGGCGTAGAACACGCCCTCGACCGAGACGACCGCGGGCCTGGTACGCTCGATGACTTCCGAAAGGCCCTCGAAGATCACGCGCAACCGGTCCGCGAGGTCATCCTTGGGATCGGTGCGGACGACGCCGCACTCCAGCAGCGAAAGGGCGCCGTCCGCGGCCCGGCGGACGACGCCGTATCCGGTGACCGCCGTGCCGGGATCCACCCCCAGCACCACGGACTCGGACGGGGGAAGGCCCAGGCTCACACCCCTGCCAGGGCGTCGGCGTCAAGATCGGCGTTGGTGTAAACCTTCTGCACGTCGTCCAGCTCTTCCAGCAGTTCCAGCAGCTTGACGAGCTGCTCGGCGTCGGCGCCCTCCACGCGGATCTCGGTCTTGGGGACCATCGCCAGCTCGGCGTCTTCCCACTCGATGCCCGCGGCGCGCAGCGCGTCCTGCACCGCGTGGAAGTCGGCGACCTCGGTGTAGACCGTGTGGCCGTCCTCGCCGGTCTCCACGTCCAGGGCGCCGGCGTCCAGCGCCGCCATCATCACCGTCTCCTCGTCGTGCTTGGAGCCGTCGATGGAGATCTGGCCACGGCGGTCGAACATCCAGGCCACGCTGCCGGAGCTGCCCAGGTTGCCGCCGTTGCGCGAGAGCCAGCGGCGGATGTCGGCGACGGTGCGGTTGCCGTTGTCGGTGAGCGATTCGATCATGATGGCGACGCCGGCGGGGCCGTACGCTTCGTAGGTGATCTCCTCGTAGTTCACCCCCTCGAGCTCGCCCGTGCCCTTCTTGATGGCGCGCTCGATGTTCTCGTTGGGCATGTTCACCGACTTGGCCGTGTCGATGGCCAGGCGCAGCCGCGGGTTGCCCGCGGGGTCGCCGCCGCCTTCCTTGGCGGCGACGGTGATCTCACGGATCTTCTTGGTCCAGGTGGCGGCGCGACGGTTGTCGGTGAGCGCCTTCTTGTGCTTGATCTGCTTCCACTTGCTATGCCCGGCCATCGGGCACCTCCCGTCGCTGATGATCTCGTTGATGATCGCTAGAATGCAGGCCGATCAATATACGCTCTGGGGCACGCGGGTTCAACGCGCGGGCCAGGTCCCTGGATCGGTCGCACCCCGGTCGGCTTCGGCCCGCCCCGGTTGAGCCACAGGCCGGACCAAATTTTCGTCCCCCGATGAAGGATGCGATGACACGGCTCCGGGCGCGACGAGGGGCCTGAATGAAGCAAACGGGCCGCCCTCGTGGACGGCCCGTCTTGCTGTGCGCCGGCGCTCACGCCCCGTCCGCCTCTACCTCGTCCGCGTAGGAGTCGTAGTAGTAGGCGTACTTCTCGTGGCCCCCGATCTTCTGGTCGGGGTCGTTGAGCACGATGCCCACGATGCGCGCGCCCACCGCGCGCAGCTGGTCGGCGGCGTGCTGCGCGCTGTGGCGCTCCGTCTGCCCCGCGCGCACCACCATCAGCAGGGCGTCGGACTGGGCGCCCAGGATCTCGGCGTCGGCGGCGGCGAGCACCGGAGGCGTGTCGACCACCACCAGGTCGTACACGCCGCTCAGCACGCGCATCAGCCGCCCCATTCCCGGGCCGCCCAGCAGCTCCGACACGTGGGGAACCAGCCGGCCGGCGGCCAGCACGTGCAGCTTGTCGACCTTGGACGGGCGCAGCGCCTCGTCCAGCGGCACCTCGCCCAGCAGCACCTCGGTGAGCCCCGGCGCCCGCGGCAGCCCGTACACGCCGTGAAGGCGCGCGCGGCGCAGGTCGGCGTCGATCACGCACACGCGCAGCCCCTGCTGCGCGAAGGTGGCGGCCAGGTTGGCCGTGACCGTGGTCTTGCCCTCCGACGCGCCCGGGCTGGTGACCAGCAGAGTGCGCATGGCCATGCCGTGCTGCGCGAAGATCAGGTGCGTGCGCAGCTTGCGGTACGCCTGCGAGCCGGCCGACTGCACGTCGTTCACCGCCACCAGCTGCTCGGTACGCTCCGGCTCGCCGCGGCGGGCCAGCAGCTTGGCGGTGCCCAGGCGGCCGGCGGCGCGCGGCGGCTCGCCCAAACGGGGGATCACCGCCACCACCGGCGCGCGCATGGCGGTCTCCACGTCTTCACGGCGGCTGATGGCCGTGTTCAGCCGGTCCAGGACCAGCGCGCCGCCGCCGCCCAGCATCAGGCCGATCAGCAGGGCGAACAACAACCGGCGCTTGGCGCCCGCGCCGATCGGCGTGCCTGGGGCCATGGCCAGGTCCACGACGTCTACCTGCCCCGCCTGCACCGCCTCGTCGATGCGCGCCTCCTGCTGCTCGCGCCGCAGGTCGTCCACCAGCTTCTGC
Source organism: Longimicrobium sp. (assembly GCF_036388275.1). Classification (NCBI taxonomy): domain Bacteria; kingdom Pseudomonadati; phylum Gemmatimonadota; class Longimicrobiia; order Longimicrobiales; family Longimicrobiaceae; genus Longimicrobium; species Longimicrobium sp. The sequence continues at coordinate 71,360 of NZ_DASVSF010000107.1, read as the reverse complement.
AGCGTCTCCACCTCGCGCGAAAGCCTCATCTCGTCGGCCTCAGCCTCGGGAAGCCCCGAGATGGAGGCCGCGTCCTCGGACATCACCTGGTCCAGCACGGCGATGCGCGCGGCGAGGGCGACGCTGCGGGCCTCGACGGCGCGCATCAGGCGGCCGCGGTAGGTGTTGATGAGCGAATCCAGCTGCTGCACGTCGGGGTTGCTGGCCGCCCGGGACCAGCGCCCGGTGGTCAGCGAGTCGCGGTCGCTCTGGTAGCGCAGCAGCGTGGTGTACAGCGAAACGATCCCCGCGTTGGTCGACACCTCGGGCGAGGCGGCCAGGGCAGCCACCTGCTCGGTGCTCTCGCGGCCGGTCCCGCTGGCCAGCCCGCGCGCCATCTGGTCGTAGATCTGCTTTTCGCTCAGCAGGTCCTGGCGCTGCAGGCGGAACCCGGCCAGCCCCTCCTCCGTCACCCGGAACTTTTCACGGGGCGAAAAGGCGCGTACGCCGCGGCGGAAGTCGCTGAGCTGCCGCTGCGCCACCAGCAGCAGCCCGTCGGTCTGGCGCAGCTGCTCCTCGACGAACTGGCGCCGCCGCCGCGAGATGTTCTGCGCCGAGCGCATGCTGACGTTCTGGAACGCCACGGCGAACGCGTTGGCCGCCTTCTGCGCCAGGACGGGGTCGTCGGCGGTGAACTGGATGTCAATCACGTTGGTGAGCTCGCGCTGCACCACGTTCATCGTCCCCAGCGTGCCCAGCACGGCTTCCTGGTGGTCGACCACCTGGAACGTGGCCGTGGGAACGCCGACCGGCCGGCCGGCGAAGGTAACGGCCACGGCGCCCAGGTCCAGCGGCTGCCCGTAGGCCGCCGCGACGGCGCGCCCCCGCATCCGCGCCTCCACACGGTCGGCCCGAAAGGTAAAGGACACCGTGTCGCCATTGGGCGCGCCGGGTGAAACGTGGATGGACCTGATGGCCGACCGGGGGAATCCGGGGAGCGTGGGCCTCAGCCGCAGGCCCAGCGAATCGACCACCTCGGCGGCGACCGCGCGGCTGCGCAGCAGCTGGATCTGCGACAGGATGGGGTCGGTGTACCAGCCCTGCGCGTCCTGCACCTGCCCGGGGGCGATGCCGCCCGCCATCTGTTCGCGCGCGTTCACCAGGCGCACTGTCGACGCGGCGGCGTAGTGCGGAACCTCGCGCTGCAGCTTGTACCACACGAAGCCCATGGAAAGGACCACTGCAGCCACGATCAGCCACGCGTAGCGCCGCAGAGCGTCCAGGTACTCGCCCAGGGGAATGCCCTCGTCCACCGCCGAGCCGTAGCGCTCGGGCGTGGGAACGCCACGCAGCACCGGCGAGGGCTGCGGGGGCGGCATGGGTTCGGGCAGAAGGCGGTTGCCTTGGAATTCAGGCACGGGAGACCGGCTGAAGGGGAGTTACGAGGAACCCTGGCTCAGGTACCACTCTACGGTGCGGCGCAGCCCCTCGTGCATGGGAATGCGCGCGCGGAAGCCGAACAGGCGCAGGGCCCGGCTGGTGTCCAGGGAGCGCCGGGGCTGCCCGTCGGGCTGCGTGGGATCGAAGGCCAGGCGCCCCTCGAAGCCCACCAGCCCGGCGATCAGCCCAGCCAGCTCGCGAATGCGTATCTCATTACCAATCCCGACGTTGACGGGTTCCACACCATCGTAGTGCTCGGCGGCCAGCAGGATGGCGCGCGCCGCGTCGTCCACGTACAGGAACTCGCGCGACGCCTCGCCCGTGCCCCACACCGGGAGCTCCTCGGCCCCATCCCGCCGCGCCTCGGCCATGCGGCGGATGAGCGCGGGGATCACGTGCGAGGTGGCCGGGTCGAAGTTGTCGCGCGGGCCGTACAGGTTGGTGGGCAGCAGGTAGATGCCGTTCAGCCCGTACTGCTCGCGGTACGCCGCCAGCTGCACCAGCAGCGCCTTCTTGGCGATGCCGTAGGGCGCGTTGGTTTCTTCGGGGTACCCCGCCCAGAGGTCTTCTTCGCGGAAGGGAACCGGGGTGATCTTCGGGTACGCGCACACGGTGCCGATCTGCACGAACTTCTCGACCCCGGCCACGCGCGCCTGCTCGATCATGGCCACGCCCATCATGGCGTTGGCGTAGAAGAAGCGCCCCGGAGCGGCGCGGTTGGCGCCGATGCCGCCCACCTCCGCGGCCAGGTGCATGACGAGCTGCGGACGGGCGGCCTCGTACACCCGCTCCACGTCGGCCTGGCGCGTCAGGTCGAACTGCGCGCGGCGGGGAACGAAGGGCTCGGCCCCGCAGGCGCGCAGGCGCTCGACGACGTGCGAGCCCAGGAACCCCGATCCGCCGGTGACCAGGACGCGCCGTCCGCGCCAGAAGTCGGACGAGGCCTCGAGCTCAGGCAGGGGCGACGGCGGGGCGGCTTCGCTGGAGGTCATTCGGGCTTGGACGTGGGGATGGCGGGCCCGGAACGGCCCGCGGCTTCGTGGTACAGGGCCAGCGTGTCGCGGGCCATGCGCTCCGCGCTGAACTCGGTGCTCACCCGCTCGCGCGCCGCCCGGCCCAGGCGCGTGCGCAGCGCGGCGTCGTCCAGCAGGCGCGTGAGTGCGGCGGCCAGCGCGGCGGGGTCGCGCGGCGGGACGGAGAGCCCCGTCTGGCCGTCGCGCGACACGAACGGCACACCGCTGGGGATTCGCGTGTTGACCACCGGCAGCCCGGCGGCCATCGCCTCCAGCTGCACCAGGCCGAACGCCTCGCTCCGCGCCGTGGCGGGAAGGGCGAACACGTCGGCGGCGGCGTAGTGCGATGCCACGCTGTCGACACGCCCCGCCAGCGTCACGCGGCCAGCGATGCCGTGCTCGGCCGCCAGCCGCTCCAGCTCGCCATGCATGGGCCCGTCGCCGACGATCACCAGGTGCCCGTCGACCCTGTCCATTGACCTTACAAGGTAGTCGAAACCCTTGTAGTATACCAGCCTACCTACTGCCAGCACCACCCTTGCGCCATATTTTTCCCGGAGCGCCGCGACAGTCGCCGGGTCGGGCGTGCCCGCGTCGTCCGGGCGGATGCCGAAGGGGATCACCCGCACGCGGTCCGCGTGGCGCCGCAGCACGGGCGAGCTGGCCGCATAGTCGGGAGAGCTGGCGATGATGGCGTGCGCGCGGCGCAGGAAGCGGTGCTGCACGGGCGAGAAGAGCGTCCGCAGCACGCGCTGGCGGACGATGTCGCTGTGATAGGTGACCACCAGGGGCGCGCGGCTGCCGCTGGCGAGGTACGAAAGCACGCCCGTGGGGTTGGGATGATGCAGGTGCACCACGTCCGCCCCCGACTGGCGGATGGCGGTGGCCATCCCCGGATTCACGGTCGCGGACGAGATCCAAAGCGCCGTGCCGATCCGCAGCACGGGAACGCCGTCCACCGTCTCGGACACCGTCCCGGGGCCGTCGTTGGCGACGATCACGCGCATGTCCACGTCGTTGGCCAGCTCGCCACAGAGCGTGGCGAGGTGGCTTTCCATCCCCCCGGGGTAGGGCGGATAGAACTTGCCGACGTGCACCACCTTCAGCCGCGCGCTCACGCCGCCTCCGCGAGCACGCGGTCGTAGACGGCCGTGATCGCCGGGGCGAACCGGTCGACGCGGTACAGCTGGGCGCGGAGGAGGGACGCGGCGCGGGCGGCGATCCGTGCGGAAGGATCGGCCAGCCGGGTGAGCGCGGCGTCCAGGGCGGCGGACCAGGCGGCGGCATCGTCGCCGTCCACGTATTCCACCGCCGAACCACCCACTTCGCGGAAGACGCCGAGGGCGCTGGCGAGCACGGGAGCGCCGCAGGCCATCGCCTCCACCAGGGGCAGCCCAAAGCCTTCACGCTCCGACGTGCTGACGACCAGTGCGGCGCGCCGGTAGATGGCGGCCAGCCGCGGGCGATCGACCCACGGCACCTCTACGATGCGGGCCGCGATCCCCAGTGCCTCAGCCAGCCTGCGCGGCTCCGGCTCCAGCGGTCCGCCCACGCGAACGATGCGCGCCCGGGGATGCTCCGCCAGCACGGGAGCGGCGGCGCGCAGCAGCAGTCCAATGCGCTTGCGCGGCGCCGTGCTGCCGACGTTCAGGATGTCGACTGCGTCCGGCGGGCCAAGCAGCGTTTCCGCATACGCATCCGCATCGGCATCGGGCCCGGGGTGAAAATCGGGATGCGCCGCCAGCGCGATGGTGGTCACGCGGCTCTCGGGAACGAGCCGGTGGCGGAGCAGCTCATCGCGGACCGTGTCGCTGTCGCAGACCACGTGGGCCGCCCGTTGCAGGCCGAGCAGGACGCGCTTCATCATCGCCCGGAACCACAGCGGCCGCGGGTCGCGCTCCGGCTGCAGGAGCGAGCGGAAGGCATCCAGGTCGTGGCAGGTGACGATGGTACGGCTGGCGGGGAGCGAGTGGACGAGCTGGGCGTAGCTGTGGTCCACCACGTGGTACAGGTCCCTCCCCCCGCCATGCCGGCGCAACCACCGCGGGTAGGCCACGTGCCGCCCGATCAGGCGGTCGGCGTTGTGCCCCGCTCCCCCCGCCCACCCTCCGAGGAGGCGCGGCATGCGTGGCTGAATGCGCTCCGGCGCGAACTGCGGCGCGTGGCCGAGCAGCGCGTGGACCAGCAGGTCCCCGACCAGGTCCATGCTGGGCCAGTTCTCGGCGGCGTAATCGTAGACGATTCCGACGCGGGCGCTCACCTGGGGCGGCACAGGAGCCAGGCCTGGGAGTTCAGCAGTGGGCCCAGCGCGGGAACGGGCGAAAACCGCGTCCGCTCCATGACGAAGTCCCGCTCGACGCGGGCCGCGAGCGCGCGCCAGTTGAAGCCCTTGTGTCCGTGGTAGCGGTTGGGAGTGCCGTCGGCAAAGCGCGATTCGTACACGGGCCGATCGACCGCCGCGCCGGCGATCATGCGCACCAGCTCGCCGGGCGCGTACCGCTCGCGTTCCTGGTAGCCGCTGATGCCGCGCAGCCCCGCGACCGCGCGCGCCGCCTGCTTCACCAGCAGCGCCGGCCCCGTCTCTACCGGAACGCTGATGATCACCGCCGCGCCGGGCGCCGCCAGCCGCTTCAGCTGCCCCAGCACCCGCTCCACCGTCTCGGACGTGCAGTGCTCCAGCACCTCCATGCAGGTGAGCACGCCAAACCCGGCCGCAGGCAGGTCGTCGAGCTCGTCTCCCGCGTGGACGAACGCCAGGCCGGTGAGGGCGCGGAACCGCTCGCGCGCGCCGTCCACGAGCGCCTGGTCGATCTCCGCACCCACCGCGTCGGGAAACAGGTCGTGCACCATCGCCAGGAACGTCCCGTCGCCGCAGCCGTAGTCCAGCAGCCCCGCGCCGGCGTACGGCTGCACCATCCGCCGCGCCGTCCGGAACCGCCGCTCGTGGCTCCACCCGATGAGCCCCGCGCCCCCGGATAGCTGCTTCCGCGCGTACTCGCCCGAGGCGATCAGCTCCGCGTTGTCGCCATTCACCGCGGCGCGCCTCCGGCCGCCGGCGCCACCCGGTGAAAGTAGCCGTCCAGCTGCAGCAGACGTTCGCTGTGGGGATCCACCAGCGCCGGCTCAAGGTGCACGCATGCGTAGCCCAGCGACTCCAGCCGCCGGTACATCTCCAGGAACGAGAGCTCGCCCTCGTACATCCCCACCATCGACATCTCCAGCTGGATCGTGTCCACGCGGTCGAGAACCACGCCTGCGCCATCCAGCACGTCGGCCTCGTGGCCCTGCGTGTCGATCTTCAGCCAGACGCGGTCGTCCGGCTGGACGTATTTGCCGAACACCGCGTCCAGCCGCTCGACGGTGACCGTTTCCGACCCCACGTATTCCGATTCCGGCGCGGCGGAGAGATGCGCGTCCAGCATCGGACGTAAAGAACTGCTCCAGGAATTTCCCGCCACGTTCAGCACGGCTTCGCCAGTAGCGGAGCCCAACGCCAGGTTCACCGGCTGCCACGCGGGATCAGCCGCGGCAAGCGAGCTCAGGGCGGCGTACGCGGACGACAGCGGCTCGAACGACACGATGCGGCGACGATACCCGATGCCCCGCAGCTCGCGGGCGTACTGCCCGGCGTTGGCTCCCACGTCGAGCACCACCGTCACGCCGAAGCGCGACAACAGGTGGGCCCTGCGCGTGAGGTGCGACGGGATGGGACGATGGCGAACCACGTCGATCCCCGCGCGGTTCAGCAGCGCCCGGCCGGAAGCGGCGATCCCCCTCAGCATCGGTCTGGCAGGTGGCGGCCCATGACGATCACTTGGTAAGAACCTGGACACGCCCGCCGTCACAGGAGCGACTGGAAGAAATCCAGGTGGCGGCGGGCGACTACCGGCAGCGCGAAATGCGCGCCGACGCGTCTAAGGCCCGCGTCCGCAAGCACGTGGCGATACGCCGCATCCACCAGCAAGCGATCGATCGCGCGCGTCCACGCCGCTTCGTCCGCCTCGGCGACGATCATCCCCGCATCGCCGACGACGTGCGGGATCTCGCCGCTGTCACTGCCGATCACCGCCACGCCGCACGCCATCGCCTCGATCAGCATCCGCCCAAGCTGCTCCATCCAGCGCGCGGTCGTCTGGCTGGGCGCGCACAGCACGTCCATCGCGTTCAGGTACGCAGGGACGTCGTGGTGCGGCACGCCCGTGACGATCCGCACCGCGTCCTCCCGCCTCGCCGCCCACGCCCGCAGTTCCCCTTCCATGGCCCCGCCGCCGACGATCAGCGCGCGCCACGGCTCCCGCGCCGCGTCCAGCGCGCCGATCAGCGTGCGCAGCCCCTTCTCCGCCACGAACCGGCCGAGAAAGCCGATCACCGGCGGGCCATCCTCCCGCCACCCAAGGGAGTGGCGGACGCGCGCGCCGGCTTGGGCCTCGGGACGAAACAGCTCCGTGTCCACCCCCGGAGAGATCACCGCGACCGGGAGATGCTCATACCCGCGGCGGACGCGCAGGGCGTCGTGTACCGTGGCGCCGAACGCCACCCAACCTGCCGCGCGGCGAAGGGCGTACCGCTCCGCCCAGGCGAACGGGGGCGGGTAGCGCTTCGGCAGGTTCTGAAAGGTGGCGTACACCAGCCGTGCCTCGGGCGGCGTCCATGCCGCCAACTGTGCGCCGGCGAGAACGAACGGCTCCTCCCAGCAGTGCACCACGTCCCACCCCTCGCGCAGAAGCGCGCGAAGGTGCCGCCCGTAGCGCATGGTGTGTACGCGGCCCGCGCCGTGGACGGACACCGGCACCAGGCGCGGCATCTCACCGGGGAACGGCTCCAGCGCAATGGGGCCAAGGTCGCCGGGAAACGCCTTCGGGGCGGCGACGGTCACTTCCCACTCCCCCGCCCCGGCCTGCGCGATCGCGTGCGCCAGCCGCCGATTGGTGCCAACGACGTACGAGTGCCCCAGCGTCAGCAGGCGAAGGGGACGCGTCATGAGCGCCGCCCAGCGGACCGCAACCACGCAGAACGACGGCTCCGGACGGGGAGTCGCTCGATGCGGGGTGCGGGCATGGGCGCTGAGGTGGAGACGGAACCAGTGAAGACGCGGGATAAGCGCCGTAGAAGTAACGGATTGCGAGGCCCGTTGCAACCCGCGCGCCGCACGCGGACTCCGGCAACGTCACCGACGAGGAACTTAGCGCCGCGGCGTTCCTCGGCACGTCCGCGCCGCTGAGCGCACGGGAGGCCGCGAGCCTAGAGGCGCCTTCCGCAACCGCACCGGGCGCTTCGATCGCGGCGACGCGCACCTACCTGCGCGGCAGCGCTGAAGGTTGAGCGGAGCCAGCCGACCTCGGAAGCCGCACCCGACGGGGCGCCTCCGCTTCGCTCTCCGCGCTTCCCGCGACCGGCATAAGGTCGGGCCGGCAGGTGATGATGCAGCCGCGTGCAACCCACTTCTCGAAAAGCTGACGGTTGTAAATCTCGACCACGCAGCCGGCAGTGGGATAGTAACGGAGCTCCTTCGAAAAGTCAGGGTGCGTCACCGCAGGCGCGATGATCCGTTGCACCCGAAAGAAATCTTCTAGCGACAGCCGCGCCCGGATCACCTCGCTGATCCGCACACGGAGCGCGTAGTCCGTATTCAACCAAGGGGCAGCGACGTACAACTCATACTGGTCGAAGAGGCTATCCTCGGTTTCGAACAACGCGAACAGCGCAAACTCTCCGAACTCAGCTGCGAGTTCCAGTTCGACCGGCCGCAGTTCCTCTATCAAGTCTCTCACAGGGCCCTCACGATCTGGCGGGCAGAGGTCAGGATGCTCTTCGCCACGTCGGGCCGCGTTGTGCCCTCCGCCGCATACCGAAAGGCGGGATCCCAATCGGAAACCTGCACCCAATCGCCATGGTGGCGGGTTCGAATCCGCTCCTCCATCCCGCTTAAGCGCAACAGTACCTGGAGGTTGTGGATTTTGAAGCTGCCGTAGTGCTCGAACTGCTTCCGCGTCTGCGGAAACCCCTCCCACCGCAGCGTGCGGCAGATGCGCGCCTTGAGCGCCAGCTCCACCGCGTATCCGCACAGGTACAGCGCTGCGTCGTACCGGCCGGCTGCGTAGAGCGCGCGCATCCTTCAGCCTCGCAAAGGCTAGTCTCCTCAATTCAAGCCGGGGAATCATCCGTGGTGCCCGTCCGCCCAGGTGAACGATGTACCGCGCTCGCATGTGAACGGTATGGACGTGCGTATCTCCTGTCAATCCAACGTGATCCGCCACCAGGCGTACTACGGCGGGCATGTCCTTGGCCCCGAGGGAGTTCGCGCGATTGATGATGCTAGAAAGTCGTTCTGGGCGGGGGAGCGCTTGGGCTGGGGGGTTTTGGTGTTCGCTGCCGCGCCCAAGCATCGTAGTGGCGCAGGCTGGATCCTTCGGCCCGCGATGGACGGCTTACGGGCGGGTACGGTGCGCTTGGGCCTCTGGATGACAGCATCCCGGGATGATGCCCGCGATACAGAAGCGGCGGCACCCTTGGGATGCCGCCGCTCGTTGTTGCGACCGACAGGTGCGATCAGGCGCAGCCGCAGCCCGTCTTGCGCAGGCCGGCTTCTTCCAGGGCCATTTCCTCTGCCGTGGGGGCGGCCCAGCCGTCGTTCAGATTCAGCATGCGGCGCAGGGAAAGCTCGGCGCGCGTGCGAACGTCCTCGTCCAGCACCAGTTCGTGCTGCTGGTGGTCCAGGCACCACGCCAGCTTGGCCAGCGTGTTCACCTTCATGTTGCCGCAGATGGCGGCTCCGGACAGCGGCACCAGCGTCTTTTCCGGGAAGCGCGCCTTCAGCCGGTCGATGATGCCCCGCTCCGTGCCGAAGATCACCTCGTCGTTCTGCTCGGCAATGTCCACCATCCTGGCCGTGGACGCCACCACGTCGGCCTGGGCCAGCAGCTCGGCGCGGGACTCGGGGTGGATGACCACGAGGGCGCGGGGGTGCTTCTTCTTCGCCGCGGCCAGCTCATCCATTACAAGGTCGTCGTGCACGTAGCAGTAGCCGTCCCACGCCACGATGCTCCCCGGCTTCACCTCCCCCTCTTCGCGCCCGGCGATCACGTACGGCCGCCCGCTCTTTTCCGCCGCGTAGCGCGCCAGGTTGCGGTCGGGGACGAAGAGGATGGTCCGGTCCGCGGGAATGGTGTTCACCACCTGCACCGCGTTCGCCGACGTGCAGCAGATGTCGGATTCGGCCTTTACCTCGGCGGTGGAGTTCACGTACGCCACCACCACCGCGCCGGGGAAGCGAGCCTTGAGCCTGCGCAGCGCGTCGCCCGTGACGAAGTCGGCCATGGGGCAGCCGGCCCGCAGGTCGGGCATCAGCACCGTCTTGTCGGGCGACAGGATCTTGGCCGTCTCGGCCATGAAGTGCACGCCGCAGAACACGATCACGTCCGCGTCGGTGCTGGCCGCCTCCTGCGACAACCCCAGCGAGTCGCCCAAGTAGTCGCTGACCTCCTGGATTTCCACGCGCTGGTAGTTGTGCCCCAAGATCACCGCGTTCAGCTCCTGCTTGCGGCGGCGAATGCGCTCCGCCAACTCTTCGCGGGAGAGGCGAGCGTACTCGAGCGGCGTGGAAAGGACGTCGGCGATCTGGATCAAGGCTCACCTCGGCGGCAGGTGTCGTCTAAGTGTTCTCGTGTTGAGAACGATAGGAATATGTCATACTCGTAACGAGAATGCAAGGGGAGGAGGGGAAGTGCGTCAGTGCGTGAGTGCGTTAGTGCGGTAAAAAGAAAAGAGGCCCGCGGATGTGCTCCGCGGGCCTCCCTGCGCCGTGCGAACTTCCGCACTCACGCACCAACGCACTCACGCACTGTCGTTCAAACCGTGAACGAGCTTCCGCAGCCGCAGCCGCCGGCCGAGTTCGGGTTGTTGAAGGTGAAGCCGCTGCCCTGGAAGGTCGACACGTAGTCGATCTCCGTGCCCTGCAGGTACTGCAGGCTGAAGGGATCCACGAACAGGCGGATGCCCTGCGACTCCAGGATCATGTCGTCTTCGCCGGCCTCGTCCTCGATGTTCAGGCCGTACTGGAAGCCCGAGCAGCCGCCGGGCAGCACGCCCACGCGCAGCCCCGCCGTCTCGGCCGCGCCCTGCTCCTCGATGTACCGGCGCACCTCGGAGGCCGCCGTGGCCGTAAGAAGAACCGGAGTGGCCGGTGCTTCGGTGCTGATCTCGCTCATCTGCATTGCTGCAACCCCGCATCACAAGGTTGGTCGCGGGCACCCAACACCCGCTCTCGTAACGACTTGTACGCTCTCGAAACCAGCAGGTTCCGGGCCGCGGCGCCGTTGTTCAACTACTGAAGTATATGCGGACGGCGCCGAAGATCAATCCTCAGGCGCTTATCCCGCCGTGATGTTGAAGCCCGCGTCCACGTACATCACCTCGCCCGTGATGCCGCCCGCCAGCTCCGACGCCAGGAACAGCGTGGCATTGCCTACTTCGCTGGGCTCCACCGCGCGCTTCAGCGGGGCGCGCTCGCCGGTGATCCGCAGCAGGTCGCGGAAGTGGGCCACGCCGCGCGCCGCCAGCGTGTTGATAGCGCCGGCCGACACGGCGTTGATGCGAATGCCGCGCGCGCCCAGGTCCACCGCCAAGTACCGCACGCTGGCCTCCAGCGCGGCCTTGGCGACGCCCATCACGTTGTAGCCGGGCACCGCCTTCTGCGAGCCGTAGTAGGTCATGGTGACGATGCTGCCGCCCTCGGGCATCATCGGCGCAAAGGCGCGCGACAGGGCCACCAGCGAGTAGGCGCTGATCTCGTGCGCGGCGGAAAAGTCTTCGCGCTGCGTTTCGATGAACGCGTTGGCCATCGCGGCCTTGGGGGCGTAGGCAATGGAGTGCAGCAGGAAGTCCAGGCTGCCCCAGCGCTCGCGCAGCGCGGCCACGAGCGCGTCGATCTGCTCGTCGCTGCGCGCGTCCAGGTCGAACACGGGCACGTCGCCCAGCGACGATACCGTCTTCATCACCCGGTCGCGCATCAGCTCGCCCTGGTAGGTAAAGGCCAACTCCATCCCCGCGCCGTGCAGTGCCTGCGCGCACGCCCAGGCGATGGAGTTCTGGTTGGCCACACCCACGATGAGGCCCTTCTTCCCCGCCAACAGACCGGCGAGCGGCGAGTTTTCGGACATGGTCGGTTCCGATTGATCCGGTGAACGGAGGATGTTCGCGATTCAGGTCAGTCGCGCGCGGGCACCAGGGCGCCGCGCGCGGGAAGCGAGGCGCGCGGGCGCCCCGGGGCCGGCGCAGGATCGGCCGGCGCGGGCCGCGCCGTACCCGGCCGAGCGGGCGTGCCGCTCCCGGCCGCAGCGGAGTCCGTTCCCACCCGCGGTGCCGGAGCCGGAGCCGCTTCCGGCGTGCGCAGCCGCGCCTGGCCGCTGCCCACCAGCCCGTTGATGTTGCGGACCGCCGTCACCCGCACGACATAGACGGTGTCGGGCTGCAGGGGCGAGGAGGGCCGCACGAAAAGCGCCTGCGCGGGAAGCGGACCACGCGGCGGGGCGGCCGCTGCTCCCGCGCTGTCCGCGCGCGGGGGCTGACGGGTTGTGCCCGCCGCCCCCGCTGGCGCCGCGCTGTCCGCGTCGACCGCATCGGTCGTGTCGCGTGGGGCGGGCGGAGCGCCCACGCGCACCTCGGCGATGGCGACAGGAACGCTGTCGGGGCCTATCACGGCCACCTGCGCGGCCGACAACGGCTGCTCGGGGTCCAGGTAGTCGTCCGTGCGCACCTCCACCCACCCCTGCGTGATCGTCGCCGAGCGCACGACCGGGGGCGTGGTGTCGGGGAGCAGCGTCGCCAGGCGCGCGGTGGGTGCCTGGCCCGTAGCGAAGGTCAGCCGCGCCGTGTCGCGCGCCTCGAACGGGTCCGGCCGGCCGTTGCGGTTGGCGTCGCGGTAGGCGATCACGCGGTATTCGCCCTCGGGAACCTGCCGGAACTCGAATCGGCCAACGCTGTCCGTCCGCGTGGTGTACGTCAGCGAGTCGCGAAGGCGCACCGCATCCACCCGCGTCTGCTGCCCCGGGTTTCCGGTGATCCGCTCGACGACGGCCCCCGACGCGCGGGTGTCGGGGATGGCGGGTCCCGTGCTGAACACCAGCCGGATCGGCTCCGTACGCGCGTTGCCGAAGCGGTCCTTGATCCCCGCCGCCACCTCGGCCTGGTAGATCTGCCCCCGCTCCCACCCGGCACGCGAGCGGATCACGATCTGGTCGCCCTCCTTGTCCACCGCCACCCGGCCGCGGACGGGGCTCAGCGACACGGCGTCCTCCACGCCCTGCTCGGCCAGCTCCTCGTCGAAGACGAAGACCACCGGGCCTGTCCACCCCTGCAGGCTGGCCATGGTGTCCGGACGCGTGGCCAGCAGCCGCGGCGCCTGCTTGTCTTCGGGCCCGCCCGGCGGCGCCTGCACGTTGGCGCACGCCGCCAGCCCCAGGAGAACGGCGGCGCGGGCCAGGTGCTCCACCCGCATCACGCCGCGCCTTCCAGCGCCTGGAGCTTTTCCGCCAGCTTGCCACGCTGGTCCCCGAACGACGCCAGCTTTTCGCGCTCGTACTGTACCACGTTCTCCGGCGCGCGCGCGACGAACGACTCGTTGGAGAGCTTCTTTTCCGTCCCCGCGATGTGCCCGTCCAGCCGCTGGATCTCGTCCCGCAGCCGCGCGCGCTCCTTGTCCAGGTCGATGACGCCGGCCAGGGGGATGAACAGCTCCGTCCCCGAGCGCAGCACCGCGCTGGCGCCCACCTCGCCATCCGCTCCCACGAACTCCACCTCGTCCACGCGGCACATGTCGCGGAGCGCACGGCGGCTGGCGTCCAGGACCGCCTTCACCTCGTCCGACGCGCCGGGAATGCGCAGCGGCACGCGGGCGGCGGGCTGAATGCCGTATTCCCCGCGGATGGTGCGCACAGCGCCGATCACCGCCTGCAGCTCTTCGATGGCCCGCTCGGCGGCCTCGTCTTCCCACTCCGGCCGCGGCTGAGGCCAAGGCGCCACGATCAGCGCGGGGGCCTCGCCCGCTGCCTTGGGCAGCTTCTGCCACACCACCTCGGTGATGAACGGCATCATCGGGTGAAGGATGCGCAGCGCCCCGTCCAGCGCCTGCGCGAGCGTGGCCTGTGCCGCGCGGCGGCTGGCGTCGCCCATGTCGCCGCGCAGGCGGGGCTTCACCAGCTCCAGGTACCAGTCGGCCAGCTCGCCCCAGAAGAACTCGTAACCGCGGGTGGCGGCGTCCTGCAGCCGGAAGCGCTCCAGCGAGTCGGTGACCTCGCGCACGGCCTTTGAGAGCCGCGACAGGATCCACCGGTCCATCGGCTCCAGGTCGGCGGCGACCTCGTCCAGCGGCACGCGGGGATCGTCGCCCAGGTTCATCAGCGCGAACCGGCCGGCGTTCCACAGCTTGTTGGCGAAGTTGCGCCCGGGCCCGAACGTCTCGTCCAGGTTCTCGTAATTCAGCAGCTGGTCCGTCCCCGCCCCGGAGCCGCTGACCACGGTGTAGCGCAGCGCGTCGGCTCCGAAGCGCTGCTTGACCACCAGCGGGTCGATGCCGTTGCCCAGCGACTTCGACATCTTTCGTCCCAGGTGGTCGCGCACCATTCCCGTCAGGTACACGTCACGGAACGGCACCTCGCCCCGGAACTCCAGCCCCGCCATGATCATGCGCGAAATCCAGAAGAACAGGATGTCGTGCCCCGACACCAGCGTGCTGTTGGGATAGAACTTCCCCATGTCGGCCGTGTCTTCCGGCCATCCCATGGTGCTGAACGGCCACAGCCACGAGCTGAACCAGGTATCGAGCACGTCCGGGTCCTGCTCCAGCCGCGCGCCGCCACACTGGGTGCACGACGTGGGATCCTCGCGTGCCACGATCGTTTCGCCGCAGTCACCGCAGTACCACACGGGAATGCGGTGGCCCCACCACAGCTGGCGGCTGATGCACCAGTCGCGGATGTTCTCCAGCCAGTGCTCGTACGTGCGCCCGAAGCGCTCGGGATGGAAGCGCACCCGGCCGTCGCGCCACGCCTGCAGCGCCGGCTCGGCCAGCGGCTTCATGCTGACGAACCACTGCTCGGAAAGGCGCGGCTCCACCACGGTGTCGCAGCGGTAGCAGTGCGGCACCGCGTGGGTGTGCTCCTCCACCTTGTCCAGCAGCCCCAGCTGCTCGAACGAGGTCACCACGGCGCGCCGCGCCTCGAAGCGGTCCATCCCGCGGAACGGCTCCGGCGCCTCGTCGTTGATCGCGGCCTCGGGCGTCATCACGTTCAGCGTGGCCACGCCCGTGCGCTGCGCCACCTCGAAGTCGTTGGGGTCGTGAGCCGGCGTAAGCTTCACCGCGCCCGAGCCGAACTCCGGGTCCACGTACTCGTCCGCAACGACGGGAATGCGGCGGCCCGTGAGCGGCAGCTCCAGCTCGCGCCCCACCAGCGCCGCGTACCGCTCGTCGCCGGGATGCACCGCCACGCCGGTGTCGCCCAGCATGGTCTCCGGCCGGGTGGTGGCGATGGTCATGTACTGGCGCCCGTCCGGCAGGCGCGGCAGGCCGGGGACCTCCGCGCCGTCGGCCAGCGGATAGCGCAGGTGCCAGAGCTTGCCCTGCGTCTCCGCCGGCTCGGCCTCTTCGTCGCTAAGCGCCGTCAGACAGCGCGGGCACCAGTTGATGATGCGGTGCCCGCGGTAGACGCGCCCCTTCTCGTACAGGGTCACGAACACCTCGCGCACGGCGCGCGACAGGCTTTCGTCAAGCGTGAAGCGCGTGCGCGTCCAGTCCGCCGAGGCGCCGATGGCCCGCAGCTGCTGAAGGATGACGCCGCCCGTCTCGTGGACGAACTCCCACACGCGGCCCACGAACGCCTCGCGGCCCAGGTCGTACCGGGTCTTGCCCTCCTTGGCCACCAGCCGCTCCACCACGTTCTGCGTGGCGATCCCCGCGTGGTCCGTCCCGGGCAGCCAGAGCGCTTCGCGGCCTTGCATGCGCCGCCAGCGGATCAGGACGTCCTGGATGGTGTTGTTCAGGCCATGCCCCATGTGCAGCATGGCCGTGACGTTGGGCGGGGGAATGACGATGACGTACGGTTCGCGCTCCGACGCCGCGTCAGCACGAAAGAATCCCTGCTCCTCCCACCAGCGGTAGAGGGCGTCTTCGTTTTCCTGCGGGTTGTACTGCGGCGGCAGCGGCTCGGCCATTCGCTTTCTCGTCTCCATACCAGGCACGGGGCAGAACGCGGATTCTACCTGAGTCTACAGGACGGGTCAAGCCAAGTTCCAAACGGACGGAAGCCCCGCACGCAAGGAACCGTGCAGGGCTTCCGGATGAAACACGGCCCCCGGTCAGCCGCAGTCGATTGCGTAGCTGGCCTTGTTGCCGATGACGAAGGCGCGCATTCCGGAGACGACCACGTCGCTGGTCGCGAACACCGCGTCAGTGGACCGTAGCGCGTATCCCAGGTGTCGGCCCGTGCGGCGGTCCAGGATCTCGATGTCGTCATCGTTGACGACGATTCGCTCTCCGCACACCTCGACGGCGTAGATGCTGCTGCCGGTGGCCGTCTTCCAGAGCACCTTTCCGGTGCGCAGGTCGGCGGCCCACACGTGCGTGTCACCCATACCCGCGTATACGACGCCATCCGCCACCCGGGGCCGGTTGTACGGACCTACGTACCCCCGCAACCCCTGCACCCGCCACGCCTCGCGGCCGGTTGCCCGGTCCAGCGCGAAGAACGTGTTCGTGTACTCGTCGCTCAGCACCAGAAAATCGCCCGCCACCGTGGGCGCGTCAATCACGTTGGCGTGCGGGCCGCCGCCCTCGTATCGCCAGATCTCGCGCCCGGAGTGCCGGTCCAGCGCCACCACCACGGCCCTCTGCAGGAGGTCGCCATCGTCCATGTGCCGGCGTACGGCCACGTACACGGTGTCGCCCGCAACCGAAATGCCGGTGATCAGAGAGGCGAACACCCAGCCTAGCCCCACGTCCACCTCCCACAGCTGGGCGCCGTCCGCCGCGGAAAGCGCAACGACCCGCCGGTTGCGCATTCCCACGTACACCGCGCGCTCGTCGGCCGTGTTGTGCGAGTAGTCGGCCGAAGACGGCAGCGCGGCGTGCCAGAACACCGCCCCGGTGGCGGCCTCTACCGCGTACACGTCTTCACCGGGTGTAAAGTACGCACGGTCGCCCTGCACCCAGATGCGGGAGGAGGCGGACGTCCGGTCCAGTGTGGTCCGGTACGCCTCGGAGCCGTCGGACTGCCGGAGCGCGACTACGCCCGGTCCGGCTTCTACCAGCAGCAGCCCGCCCACGGGCGCCAGCGCGGCGTGGCTGGACCCGTGCGGGATGGTCCAGGCCAGCCAGTCCTGGGCGCGGCCGCCGCCCAGGAGGTCGCTGCACCCGGTGCACAGGAGCAGCCCGAGCGCCGGAGCCGTCAGGCGCACCATACGCCGGATGCGGGGCGCCGCGCCCATCACCACGGCGACCCCGGCGGGACTTGGGCGCCGAACCTGTTCACGAGAGTGATGCCCACGCGCCGGATGGCCTTGTCGCTCTTCTTGGCGGCATCGTGCGAGTCGGCGTTCTGGATGATCTCGTCGTGCTCGGCATCGGGGTAGCGCTGGGACGCGTTCGGAACCACGCCGTCGCTGCCGTCGAAGGGCGAGGTGAGGAGATCGTACGCGCCGTCGATCGCGTTCAGAGCGGCCGTGGCATAGAACAGGGCGCCGGCCACGTAGGCCGAAGGCGTCCAGAAGATCCCCACGATGCCGCTGAGGATCGTCCCCGCAACGAGGCCCTTGTGGGCGTCGTCCACTTTGCGAACCAGCTTGCGTCCGCCGCAGTCCAGTTCGGGCCCGGCGCAGTTCAGATCGGCCACCACGCGCGCCCAAACCCAGCGCTGGCGGGTGTGCTGCTCGATCCCCACGCGGCGGAAGTTCTCGGGGGCGTTGTTCAGCGCGGCGTGGAACGATGTGTTGGGCACCATTTGCCCACTGACGGGCACCAGTTCGTCGACGCCGAAGGGTGACGCCTTGCCCAACTGGTCGCGCAGCTTGTCCGATGCATTACACCCCGCGTGTCTCCGGATGGAGCACGACGCGGCCAGCCCGGCGCCGCTGTTCTCCAGAATGATCTTGGCGGCACCGCGCCCCACCTTCATGATGGGCAAGCCGCGATGAGGGGTGCTGACGGTTACCACGCCGCGCACCAGGTCCGGGCGGCTCTGACCTACGAGGCGCGAGACGATGCCGCCGTTGCTGTAGCCCACCATCACGTACTTGTTGGCCGGCACCGTCCGCGCGCTCAGCTGCGACATCAGGTCTGCGGCCTGGTCCTGGTACCGCGCAGCCCACGGCAGCGTCGGATAAAGGATATTATCGGAGTACATGTTGTTGTAGAGCGCGGCACCCGTGCGACCGCCGGAGTACGAGCACGCGGCGTCCATGAACCCGTGCTGCACGACCACGTTGATCGACGCTCCCGAGGGGGCAGGGCGGGAGTTGGTGCGCAGGTAGGGTTCGCAGTCCGTGTAGTACCATCCTCCGCCCGTCAGCGTTCCGCCCGCGGGCGTGGTGCCGCCCGACCCGTCCCCCGTGCCGCCACCGCCACCACCACCACCGCCACCGCCACCGCCACCGCCACCGCCACCGCAGACAAGCGCGGTTGCGCTGCACTCGTCCTCGTACATCACCCTGGACGGCCCAACCGGGGCCTTCGCTGCGCGGCGGGCGTCGTCGCGCTCCTTATTCTTCTTGTACTTCACGTTCCGGTAGCGCACCACCTGCACATGGTGCGTGGTGCGGCCCCCGTCTCCCTGCTCCAGTTCGGCGCGGACCTCCTCCAGGATCCAGACCGCACCCTGCTTGCGGTACGTCTGCGCCACGCGCCCGCGGCCCTGCCTCTGGCCGGCGACGTTCAGCCGGGGCTGCCCCTGGCCGGGTGCCGGCGGCGTAAGGTCGCGCGTAAAGCGGACGCGTCCGTTGGCCAGGCGGTCCACGCGCGGGGCCGTGGGCGCTGCCGCCCCGCTGGTGCCCGAGACGGAGTACATGGGCTGCAGTTCGTGGTCCTCGCCGGGATCGGTGTCGCGGACGGCGCCGTCGATGGTGGCGTTCGCGAGCGAGCCCAGTTGGTTGATGGCGTGCAGTCCCGCCTCATCCTGGACGTAGTTGCCCAGCCCGTCGTACTGGTACACGGCGTCGCCGATCGTAAGGATCCGGGCGATCTGCTCACCCGGCTCGTCCGACAGCTCAGGATCCGGCGGGAAGTACGTATTGGTGCGAGTGGTTCCGTACACGTCGTACCCGGCCTCGACGCTGGCCTGCTCCACCGGCGACGTGACGGTCAGCGAGGTCACGGACGCGCCGGTGTGGGGATGGGGGAACGGCTCATCGGACGAGACGGTGGTCTCGCTGTACGTCGTGACGTCGCTGTACAGGTGCGAATCGCTGCGGTCGATCTCGTAGTCGTATGCGACCTGCTTCGCGCCTTCGAGCGTGCTGTCGAGCGGGTTGGGGCTGTCAGAGCAGGCGGCCAGCGCAAGGCAGGCGCCCGCGGCTGCGCGGATCAGCGGCCGGAACTGTTGTTTCCTGGGGTGTGTCACGATGAGGGTAGTGCAGAGGGGGCGGCCGGATCCGTGAGCCGGAGCCCGGGGCGGTTTCCCGGGGCGGCCCTGGCGCCGGCCAGGTATGTAGTGGATGGACCAAGGTAGCACGCCGGCGGGAGGCCGACAAGTCCGGGCACAAAAAGAGCGACGGTGTCTCCGATCAGCGCCGCCGTCGTGCGGCGAAGCGGGCCAGCAGCCGGGCGACGAGCAGCCCCGCCGCGGCGACGATGATGATGCTGGTGGTCAGGTCGTACCGGTTGCGCAGGGAAACGAACGCCAGCGCGGCGACCACGGCCAGCATCGCCAGTCGCACGATGTTCATCGCACACCCGTGAGCGTCAGGACGAAGAGTAGCGCCCACTGCGTGCCCAGGTGGCTGTCCGCCGTGTCGAACCACTCGCCGAGGGAGTGCGCGCCACCGCCCTTGCCCCCGCCGTCGATGGTGACCGCGGGAATGCCCAGGCTGATGGGAATGTTGGCGTCGGTGCTGCTGGCGATGGCGGGCACGTCGAAGCCCAGCGACCGTCCCGCCGCATTGGCCGCGCGCACGATGGCCGCGTCGGCCGGCTGCGACCCGGCGGGGCGGATGCCGATCGTGTCGACGGACACCGTCAGCCGCTCGCCGGACTGCCAGCGGGCGTTCTCCTCGGCCAGCGCCTCGCGGATGGCGGCCTGGAAGCGGTCGTCCAGGGCCTGCAGTGCCCCCGCATCCACCGAGCGCATGTCCACCTGCATTCCGGCGCTCATGGCGATGGAGTTCACCGACGTGCCGCCCTGGATCACCCCCACGCTGAACGTCACCCGCGGATCCGCGGGCACCTGGAACTCCGACACCTTGGCGATGGCCCGGCCCAGCGCGTGGACCGGGTTGGGCACGCCGAAGTCGCCGTAGCTGTGGCCGCCGGGGCCGCGGAAGGTGACGGTGTAGCGGTGGCTGCCGACGGCGTCCTTGGTCAGCCCCAGCCCGGTGCCGTCGACGGAGATGAAGTAGTCCACCCGGTCCTTCAGCTCGTGGCTGAACAGGTGGCGCACGCCGCGCAGGTTTCCCGCGCCTTCCTCGCCCACGGTGCCGACGAAGATGATGGTGCCGCGCGTTCGCACCTGCGCCTGGTCCATCGCCCGGGCAATCCCCAGCAAGATGGCCAGTCCGCGGCAGTCGTCGCCGATGCCGGGGGCGCGCAGGATGGTGCCCTCGCGCCTGACGGTGACGTCGGTGCCCTCGGGGAACACGGTGTCCAGGTGCCCGGAGATGACGACGACGGGCTCGCCGGGTGCGCCGGGCCGCTCCGCGATCACGTTGCCGACGGAGTCGATGCGGACGTTCCGCAGCCCCATGGCGGCGAACCGGGCGCGCAGGTCTTCGGCGCGGCGGGCCTCCTTGAACGGCGGCGCCTCGATCTGGCAGATGGCGATCTGGTCTTCGATGGTGCGCGGCTCGTCCTGGCGCGCGTACTCCAGCGCCTGCCGCACGCGAGCGTTGCGGTCGGGGACGCGAAGGTCCTGCGCCTGCACGGCGGAGGCGGCGAGCAGCGCCAGCGCGGGCGCGGCGGCAAGGCGAACGGAGATCGGCATGGGCGCGATCGGCGGCTTGGGCGATGGGTGATGCTGTGCGTCCGAATGTAGGCGGCGGTCAGGTGAGGCGCGAGGGCGGGCCGACAGGGACCCAAGGTGGGGCGCTCTTCGGAGGGTGGGGTGCGCGGGCCGGCGCCCCCCATCCCCAACCCTTCCCCCGCAAACTGCGCGGGGGAAGGGCGCCAGTTGGGTGCGCGTGGCCCGCCGAAGTGCAGTTCAGGTCTCCCCCTCCCCTGCGCAGCGGGGGACGGGGGCCGGGGGGAGGGGGCTCCCGCGCGTGCGAGGCACCCTGTCGCATCGGGATTGAAGTTCCCCCCTCTCCCGCGCGGTTTGCGGGGGAGGGGCCGGGGGAGGGGGAACCAAACGAAAGAGCCGGCCCGACCTCGTGGTCAGACCGGCTCTAGTCGCCTCGGCGGCCGAACGGCCAGAACCGGGACCTGCGCCGTGGGGGCGCGGTGACGATCACCTTCAGGTACTCCGTGCGGTCGCCCACCTGCAACATGCAGAAGTACACGCCGGTCGCCACGCGGCTGCCGTTCAGGTCTCGCCCATCCCAGTACGCCACCTTACGCCCCGGCTCGGTATAGCGCAGGTTCAGCACCGGGACGTTGGCGCCCCGGGGGTGCCCCACGGCCCGGGGCACGGCGACGATCTGGCCCAGCATGTTCACCACCCGCATGGAGACCACGCGCGGGGCTCCATCGGTGAAAAGGTCTCCCTCCAGGATGAACGGGATGTACGTGTCGGGATTCGCGGGGCTGGGGTAGTTCTGCTCCAGGCGAAATCCCTTGGATTGCGCGGCCTGCGCGGTGGTGCCGCCCTGCGCCCGCGCATCGGGGGGAAAGAGCCAAGCGAAACACGCGAGCAGGAGGAGCAGAACAGGTGGTGCACGCAGCATCAGCACCTCACTGTTCACCAGGTTGTTGCGTGTCGGCTCCTCCGATTCGCGGTCCTGCAAAGGGGAAAAGGGCTCCGCATCCAACTTACCCGATGCGCGCCAGCGGGGTCAAGCGACCGGCGGCCCCTCGTCCCCGTCTTTTGCCGCGCGCGCATCGCCCGCGCTGTCCAGGAACAGCTCCAGCGAGCGGAACGGCTTGTCGTGCGCCAGCTGTGCCTCGAGGAACGCGCGCAGCAGGGCGCGGTGCGTTCCCGGCCGCCCCACGCCGCCTTCCGGGACGTGCCCGCGGATCATCCCCCGCAGCTCGGCCCGGCTCTCCGCCTCCAGCACCCGCCCCGCCTGCCGGCAGCGCGTGCAGGCCACGCCACCCGCTACCGCGTCGAACCTCACCGGCTCGTCCGGCGCCACGTCGCCCGCGCAGAGCACGCACGCGTCCACCTGCGGCTCGAAGCCGAAGAGGGACACGAGCGACCAGGCGCCGGTCAGCGAGGCGCCCAGGGCCTCGGCGGGGGTGGGCGCGTCGGCGATGGCGTCCCAGGCGTTGGCGACCGCCTGGTACAGGCCGGGGTGCGGGTCCTCCGTCCCCACGCGCATCACCAGCTCCGCCAGCAGCGAGGCGCCGGAAAAGCCTACCAGCGACCGGCCCAGCGCCTGGCGGCTCCGCACCAGGTCGAAGCCGCTGAGCGTGTGGAGGTCGCGCCCCTCCCTCAGGTAGAAGGTGGCGTGCCCCTCGGTGAACGGCTCCAGCACCCCGCCGTAGCGGCTGCGGGGGCGCAGCGCGCCCTTGGCCATCACCGAGCGCACGCCGTGGTCCCACGTGTACAGCCGCAGCACCTTGCTTGTTTCACTGTACGGAAACGACTGGAGGACCAGCGCCCGCGTGGTGGTGAGCGCCACGTCCCCCTCCCGCCCCCGTCAGCCCTGCGCCGCGGGGCGCCGCCGCAGGGCGAAGAACGCCCCCGCGCCCAGCACCAGCACGGTCGCGGCGCCCGCCACCCAACGCGGGTCCACCCCGCCAGCCGGCTGGCGCGCACGCAGCGCCACCCGTGCCCCGGGACGGAGCCGCACGCCGGTGAACCGCAGGTACTTGTCGCCCTCGGCCTCGAACGGAATGCCGTCGTTCAGCCCCTCGACGCTCACGTTGGGCGCGGGCTGGCGCAGGTACAGCGCCAGGGTGTCCGTGGCCTGCGAGATGGGGAGCGCCAGGGGCTTGCGGCTCCCCAGCACCCGGTAGCGGAAGAGGAAGTCGCGCGAGCCCGGCACCAGCGGCACCGCGGCCACCACCCGGTCGCCCACCAGCATCACGTCGCCGCCAGTGGAGGCGGAGGCGCCGGCCAGCGGCTGCTCCGTCTGGAACTCGCTGGCGCCGGGCGGAATGGAGACGCCGAACACCGGCGTGCCGCCGCGGCCGACGACCGTGCGGGTGCCGGGGTTCTCCACCCGCACCGCCTCGGCGATCTCCCATCCACCCTTCACGCCCACGACGGCGATCACGTCGCGCCGGGTGACGCGCAGCGAGTCCACCGCGCCCTGGGCGGAGGTGGTGTCGTACACCTGCACCTCGTACCCCGCGCCGGGCTGGTCGGGGTGGAGCGCCGGGCCCAGGTAGCGCACGCCGTCCACCATCGCCGCGGCGAAGAAGACGGTGAAGGTGGCCGTGTCGGTGCGCGCCGGCAGGGTGAACTGGAACGCGCCGCCGGGGCCCGACAGGGCGCGACCGACCATCCCCGAGGTGTCGGACGAGACGCGGTGAAGCTCCACCGACGCCCCGGCGACGCCCTGGCCGCCCCTGACCACGCGTCCGGAAACGACGTCCTGCGCGAGGGCGGGAACGGCGAACAGCGCAAGCAGCAGCGCGGCCAGCAGGTGCGGCAACGGGCGGCGTGCCACCCGGCGCGCCGCCCGCTCTGGAAAGAAAATAGAGATCACGGGTTGAACCGGCCCAGGTCTTCGGGATCGAGGTTGCGCAGGTACTCTTTCAGCTGCTCGGGGTTCAGCCCCGGCTGCGGCCCTTCGCCGGCGGACCCGGGCTCGCCGGTCAGGTCCACCGTCCCCGCGTCGCTTTCCGGCGCCATGGAGATGGTGGTGGCCGTCAGCAGGTCGTCCGTCGTGAACAGCTGCGCCTGCGTGCGGAGCGCGATGGCGATGGAGTCCGACGGCCGTGCATCCACCGTGAACATCTCGTCGCCGCGGGTGATCACCAGCTCGGCGAAGTAGGTGTTGTCGTGCACCTTGGTGATCAGCACGCGGGTGAGCGTGCCGCCAAGCCCGCGGATAACCAAGGGAAACAGGTCGTGCGTGAGCGGGCGGGGAAACTTCATCCCCGCCAGCTCCATGGCGATGGCGCTGGCCTCCGCCGGGCCGATCCAGATGGGAAGGACGCGCTCGCCCCCTTCCTCCTGCAGGATCACCACCGGCGACTGGGTGCTCTGGTCGAGCCCCAGGCTCTGCACGCGGACTTTGATCATGGTGTCACGACTGCGGTAACTACGGTAAGGACGGTCACCACGGTAACTGCGTAACGACTGTCCGGCACGAACGGCGCCCCCGCGAGGATCGATACCGTACCGACCGTTGTGACGGTTGTTACCGTTTTTACCCGCCGTTCCGCCGGCCAACCTAGTGCGTCATTCCGGACGCGACAACCCCAGCGACGCCGAGAACTTGTTGAGGTCCAGCACCCGCCCCAGCCGCGCCGTGAGCACCTGCAGCACCTCTTCGGGGGACGACGCCTTCAGCGCCTCGGCCACGCCGGCGGCGGCGTCCTCGTACGTCACCGAGCGGATCACCTTCTTGATTTCCGCCAGCGCGGGCGGGCCCACGGAGAGCGACGAGGCCCCCATGCCGATCAGCAGGAACGCGCCCAGCGGCATGGCCGCCACCTCGCCGCAGACCCCCACCTCGATCCCCGCGTCCCTTCCCGAGCGGCAGATGAAGTCCAGCAGCCGCACCACCGCGGGGTGGAAGGGGTTGTAGCGGCTGGCGATGCGCGAGTTGCCCCGGTCCACCGCCAGCGTGTACTGCACCAGGTCGTTGGTGCCGATGGAAAAGAAGTCCACGTGCTTGGCCAGCTCCGGCGCGATCAGCGCCGCGGCGGGCGTCTCGACCATGGCGCCCAGCGTGTAGCCGCCGGGTACCTCGTGCCCCTCGGCGCGCAGCTCCCCGATGCACTGGTCGATGAGCACGCGGGTGCGCGTCACCTCGCTGATCTCGTTGACCAGCGGCAGCATCACGCGAATCTCCCCGTGCGCCATGGCCCGCACCAGCGCCCGCAGCTGCGTGCGGAACACCTCGGGCTCGTCCAGGCACACGCGGATGGCGCGCCATCCCAGGAACGGGTTCTCCTCGCGCCCCATGTGCAGGAACGCGGGGAACTTGTCGCCGCCCAGGTCGAAGGTGCGGATGATCACCGGCTGGCCCGGGAACGACTCGGCCACCCGCCGGTAGGCGCGGTACTGCTCCTCCTCGCCCGGCGCGGTGCCGCGGCCCACGACCAGGAACTCGGTGCGGTACAGCCCCACCCCCTCTGCCCCGTGGTCGCGGGCGTGGTCCGACTCGCCGGGGAGGTCGATGTTGGCGCGCAGCACCAGCCTCGACCCGTCCCGCGTCACCGCCGGAAGGTGCGCCAGCAGCACCAGCTCCTGCTCCCACTCGCGGATCAGGTAGTCGCGCTGGCGATAGGCCTCGCGGTCCTCCTCCGTGGGCGCCAGGACGACGCGCCCGGTGCGCCCGTCCAGGATCATCTCGTCGCCGTCGTGCACCGTGTCCGACAGGTTGCCGACGGAAACGACGCAGGGGATTTCCAGCGAGCGGGCCAGGATGGCGCTGTGCGAGGTGCGCGTTCCCAGGTCGGTGGCGATGCCCACGACCGTCTTCGGGTCCAGCTGCACGGTGACGGAGGGCGTGAGCTCGCGCGCGACCAGGATGTACTTTTCGCCGTCGTCCACCCGCGCGGCCAGGTCCGGGTCGGGCATGTTCATCAGCCGGCGCAGCACGCGGGTCTGCACGTCGGCCAGGTCGGCCAGGCGGTCCAGCACCATGGGATGCGAGCTGTGCGACAGCGCCGACTCCCACTCCAGCACCCGCCACTCGAAGGCGCGCTCGGCCGTCAGGTGGTTTTCGCGGATGGTGCCGATGGTGCCGTCGATCAGGTCGGCGTCCTCGAGCATCAGCACCTGCGGCTCGAAGATGCGCGCCTCCACCTCGCCCACCGTGCGCGCCGTGCGCTCCTGCAGCACGCGGATGCGCTCGCGGGCGTAGTCGCACGCGTCGCGGAAGCGCTGGATCTCGTACTCCACCCGGTCTTCGGAGATCACGGCGCCATGGGGCACGCGCGGCACCTCCCACCGCAGCACCCGTACGGGGGCGATGACGATGCCCGGCGAGGCCGGGATGCCGTCGCGCACGACGCTCACGCCGTCACTCCTCGCCAAAGCGGCCGTTGACCAGCGCGGCCAGCGCGTCCACCGCCTCCTTGGCGTCGTCGCCGGCCGCGCGGATGCGCACGGACGAGCCGCACTCGGCGGCCAGCATCATCACCCCCATGATGCTCTTGCCGCTCACCTCCACGTCGTCCTTGCCGATCCACACGTCGGAGCGGTAGCGGTTGGCCAGCTTCACGAACTCCGCCGCCGGCCGCGCGTGCAGGCCGTACTTGTTGACGATGGTGACTTCGGTCTGGTGTTCCATCCCCTGTCAGGTCATGAGTTGCTCGCCAGCACCACGCCGGCGATCAGCAGCGCAGCCAGCCCGATCCCCGCCACGATCCGCACGCGCGGGCCCAGCAGCACCCCCGCCGCCAGCGCCACGGCGCCCAGGGCGGTGTACGGAATGCCCTGCGTCTCCCCCCATCCCACGGCCAGCACCGCGGCCAGTCCCGAAAGAAAGGCCCCCGCCGACCCCGCCCAGTCGCCCAGCCGCTCGAACGGCGCCTCGCGAAGCGCCCGGGCCACCTGCAGCCCGTCGCGCAGCCCCGCGTTCAGCCCCCACACGCGCATCCACAGGTGAAGCGCGTTGTACGAAACCAGGAAGGCCGCCACCGCCACCCCCCAGGGTGCGCCGCCCAGCAGCAGCGCCACCATCAGCAGCGCGCAGGCGGGGCGCCACGTCAGCCACACCAGCCGGTCGCCCATGGAGCCTAGCGAGCCGCGCAGCGCGTTCTTGAAGCGCTCCACCAGCACGGGGGATGCGCCCTCGGCCTCCAGCCGCGCGATGGCTCCCGCCGCGACGGTGGCCAGGTACGGGTGCGCGTTGAACAATTCGGCGTGGCGCGCCACGGCGGCCCGCAGCCGCTCGGCGTCGCCCGCGTGCACGTGGCGCAGCGCGGGCGCCAGCACGAACGCCATCCCCGTGCCGATGAGGGTGCGGTAGTTCCACGACCCCTGCACCGCGAAGCTGCGCAGCAGCATCGCCCGGCGCACGCCGCGCGGCAGCGGGCTCACTTCAGCCACAGCACCGCCAGCCCGGCCGCGGCGCCCGCGAAGAACAGCGGCAGCCGGCGCCGTCCGAACAATCGCAGCGACGACGCCAGCGCCCCCGCGGCGGAGAGCGCCAGCGCGGGCCGCGTCCAGTGCTCCTGGAAGGGAATCCACCCCAGCGTTTCCAGCAGCGTCCCCAGCACCAGCAGCCCCGTGATCGTCACCACCGCGCCGCGGACGAAGTCCAGCCCCAGCGCCTTCAGGTGCATGCGCTCCAATTCCCCGGGCGATACCAGCTGCCCGTCTCCCGGCACGGCGATACCCACGTTGGTGCGCCGCAGCCACTCCACCGTCGTTCCGCCGACGCGCCCCCAGGCCATGGAAAAGACCACCGCCGCCATCAGCGCCACCGGCACGTCCACCGCCGCCCCCGCATACGCCCCCGCCGCGGCCACGGCCGCCGGGGCGGCCTCGGGGTAGCGCGCGGCGCCCACGGGAAGGACGGCCAGCTGCAGCGCCTCCAGCAGCACGCCGATGACGATCCCCGCGTGCGGGCTGCCAGTGACGATCCCCGCCAGCCCCGCCGCGATCAGCGGGCGCGACAGCATGAACTGGCCGAACGAGGTTCCGTCCAGCGCCAGCACGCCGCCCAGCAGCCCCAGCAGCAGCAGGATGGGAACGTCGGGGATCATGGGCCGTTCAGCCTCCCGCCAGCAGCTCGTCGAGCATCACCTTTCGCGAGGCCGGAAGGTCGCGCGCCGACACCTCGGCGCCGGACGCCGCGATCTCGCGCAGGGCGTCGCCGTCGCCCGGGCCCAGGTGCAGATAGGGAAGCACACGCGTGCGCCCCTCGGCGTGGTGGATGCCGCCCAGGTTCACCTCCTCGCCCGCCAGCGCGCCGCCCTCGGCCACGCGGCGCGCCGTGGCGACGTCGCGCACCAGGACGATCACGCGGCGCCCCCCCTTCCACTCGGGGACGCGGCGCCGGGCCTCGTCCACCGTGACGAACACCGCCTCGATCTCGGGCGGCACGCCCAGGCAGTACAGCTCCTGCTCCCAGGGGCTGGCGGCGATCTCGTCGTCGGCCACCACGATGCGGTCGGCGTGAAGGGGCCCGCCCCATCCCACCACCACCTGCCCGTGGATCAGGCGCTCGTCAACCCGAAACAGCACGATCGGCATGCGCCCCTTCCCGGCACTGGCCGGTGATCGACGACTTGCCCTTGCTCACCAGCCGGTCCACCAGCTCGGGGAGGGGCAGCTCGCGGTGAAAGACGAAATCCAGGAGCATGGGCAGGTTCACCCCGCACACCACCGCCGTGTCCGCGCGCTCCAGCGAAAGCTTGCGCGCGGCAAAGGCGCACGAGCCGCTGGGCAGGTCGGTGAAGACGATCCCCGGCCCCTCGCCCAGCGCCTGCCGCACGTTGCGCTGCAGGGCGTCGGGCCCGCAGCCCTCGTTGCTCAGGGCCACCAGGGCATCCGCGTCGGCCCCGGCGATCTGCCGCACGGACTGCACCAGCCCCTCGGCAAGCGACGCGTGGCTCACCACCAGCCCCCGCACCGGCTCATTCATAATCTTCCTCCAGGTAGTCCGACACCCCCGCCATGCGGGCCTGCAGCCGCTGGTTGAACAGGCGGGCGGTGTCGACGCCCGAGTATTTCAGCAGGTGGTTCATGGCCACCACCTCGCACACCACGGTGATGTTCTTTCCCGGCACCAGCGGCACGGTCACCATCGGCACGGGAATCCCCAGGATGTCCATGGTCTTCGTATCCAGCCCCGTGCGGTCGTACACCGCGTTCTCGTCCCAGATCTCCAGTTGCACGACCACCTCGATGCGCTTCTGCTGCCGGATGGCGCGGACGCCGAACATGGTGCGGATGTCGATAATCCCCACGCCGCGGATTTCCATGTGGTGCCGCTGCAGGTCGTGCCCCTTGCCGATCAGCACCTCGTGGCCCCGCCGCGTGATCATCACCAGGTCGTCGGCCACCAGCCGGTGCCCACGCTCCACCAGGTCCAGCACCGTCTCGCTCTTGCCGATGCCGCTCTTGCCCACGAACAGCAGTCCTACCCCGTACACGTCGGCCAATGATCCATGGAGGGTGGTCCGGGGCGCGAACCGCTCTTCCAGGAAGGGCTTGATGCGGGTGTAGAAGTCGGCGGTCTTGAGCGCCGAGCGGATGACGGGGGTGCCGGTGTGGTTGGCCAGCTCCAGCAGCGGCGCCGGCGGGGTCTGCCCCTTGGTGACGAAGACGACCGGGATGTCGAAGTCCAGGAACACCTCGAGCGCGGCGCGGCGGCGGTCTTCGTCCAGCGACTCCAGGAAGGCGACCTCCGTTTCGCCCAGCACCTGCATGCGCTCGGCGGGAAAGCGCTCGGTGTAGCCGGTGAGCACCAGTCCCGGCGAGCTGATGTCGGGGGTTTGGATGGTGCGCGACAGCCCGCGTTCGTCGGTCAGAAGCTCCAGCGCGAGCGATTCGCGCTTGGAGCGCAGCAGGTCGTCAACCGTCAATTCGCGCCTTCTGGTTGGGTGGCTCCGGGCCGGCCCGGTAGAATAACGGTTCGGGGGTGGATGCGCACGCAACATTGGTGCGACGGGTTCCCCCCTCCCCCGGCCCCTCCCCCGCAAACGGCGCGGGAGAGGGGAGAACTTCGGTCGGGGTTCGACTAGGTGCCTCGCATGCCGCGGCTGGCCCCTCCCCCGCCCCTCCCCCGGCAAACTGCGCCGGGAGAGGGGAGAACTGCATCTGTCATCCAGAGGCGCCTGGGAGGGGGGGAGAACGGCCAGCTGTCATCCAGAGGCGCAGGCGCACTGCACCCGCCCGTACGCTGTACCCGGCGCGCCGAAGGATCTTGCCGGAGGACACTACCCGGCTTGGGCGCGGCAGCGACACGAAACCCCGAGACGCGTCCGCCGGGGGCCCCTCCCCCGGCCCCTCCCCGCACGGTACTGCTGTGCGGAGAGGGGAGAACTTCGATCGGGGTTTGACTGGCTGCCTCGCATGCCGCGGGAGCCCCCTCCCCCCAGCCCCCGTCCCCCGCTGCGCAGGGGAGGGGGAGACCTGAACCGCGCTTCGGCTGGGCTCACGCGCTCGACGGAACGTAGGCGGGGAACTGTGCGCTTCGGGGAACCCGGCGCATGGCCCTGGGCGCCCCCGCTCCCGGCCTCTCCCCCATAAACCCCATGGGGGAGAGGAGAATTCGAGTGCACGTCCGCTGGCCCCGCGCACGCTGCTAGCTCCCTTCCCCCGCGCAGTTTGCGGGTGAAGGGTTGGGGATGGGGGGCGCAGGCCCGAACACCGGACCCAGCCCTCACGCACCCCACCCCGAAGTGTACCCCCTCTCCCACGCTGTTTGTGGGAGAGGGTCGCACGCGTGTCAGCGCGGCGGGGTGAGGGCCCCACGGCAGCCGAGGCCTCGGCTGCCGTGACCGCTGCCGCGCCCGGGCTGGTACGTGTCCGCGGCTAGATCCTTCGGCCCGCAAGGTATGGTTTGCGGGCGATGGTGGCGTGGCTTGGCCTCAGGATGACAGGCCTTGCAGTGTCAGCGCGGCCGAGTGGAGACCTCCGCCAGGTGAGCTTCCGTACGATCCGCTGCGCGGTCCCAGGACAGGCCCTCGGCGAAGCGGCGGGCGCCGGCGCCCAGGCGCGCGACCCGCTCCGCCGTCAGCGAGGCGAGCGCGTCGGCCAGGGCGGAGGCGTCGCCGTAGGATACGAGCAGGCCCGTCTCGCCGTGAACCACCGATTCGCGCAGCCCCGGCGAGTCCGCCGCGACGGCGGGTGTGCCGCAGGCGCCGGCCTCCACGTTGGTGATCCCCCACCCCTCCTTCGGCGAGGGCAGCACGTTCGCCCAACTGGTGCGCAGCAGCTCGCGCTTGCGCTCTTCGCTCACGAATCCCTCGAAGCTCACCCGGTCACTCACACCCAGGCGCTCCACCAGCGCGCGCAGGTTCACCTCGTCGTCGCCGCGGCCAGCGATGCGCAGGCGCGCCGGGTGGCCGCGCTCCTTCAACAGGTGCACGGCCTCGACCGCCAGGTCGATGCGCTTGTACTTCTTCAGCCGTCCCACGTACAGGAACGTCGGCTCCGCCAGGCGGGGCAGCGACGGGTCGGGCGAGAAAAAGGCGAGGTCCACGCCGTTGTGGATGACGGTGATGTCGCTTCGACGCAGGCCGCGGGAAACGAGGTCGTCGGCGGTGCTTTCGGAGACGGCCTGCGTGCCCAGCCCGTGGTAGACGCGCGGGATGGGGCGCTCCAGCAGCCAGGTGGCCGCCGCGAACGGCACAGAGGCCTCGCGGAACGCCGTCGCGCCGAACAGGTGGTGGACCAGGAGGACGAGCGGGCGGCGCACCCAGTACGGGGTGAAGAGCGGGACCTTGTTCAGGTCCTCGACCACCACGTCCCAGGGTTCGGACGCCAGGTGCTTGCGGTAGTATGCCGGCGCGGCGAGGGAGAAGGTGTTGCGGCCGCCCGTGCGGTGGATTTCCATCCCGTCCGCCCGGGCGCGGGCGGGGGCGCCCGGCCAGCCGCTGACCAGCGCGTGCACCGTGTGCCCGCGCCGCGCCAGCCGCCCGAAGATTTCGTGCAGGTGAATCTCTGCCCCGCCGGACTGCGGGTTGGCGAGGTCCTGCCAGTTCAGGACCAGGATCTTCACGCCGGGGCAGACTCCCCGGGCGCCACCCGCCGCATCACCGCGTCCAGCACGCCGTTCACGAACCGGGCGCTCTCGTGGGTGCCGTACTTTTCCGCGAGCTGCATGGCCTCGCGGATCACCATCCGGGCCGGTACGTCGTCCACGAACATCATCTCCGCCGTCCCCAGCCGCAGGATGGCGCGGTCGATCACCGAAAGGCGCTCCATCCGCCAGTTGGTGAGCGACTCCACGATGGCGCGGTCGATCCGCGGCAGGTTTGTCGCCACCAGGCGCACGAGGACCTCGGAATACGGCCGGTTGGCGGGCGACACTCGAAGATTTTCGAACAGGCCGTGGAGAACGGGAATCGCCTGGGACACGTCGCCGCCGCGCTGCTCCCACGCGTACAGCGCCTGCAGCGCCCAGCCGCGGGCACGGCTCCGGTTGTTCACCGGGCCTCCTTGCCGCCGATGGAGCCGTCGCCCAGGCGGGTGTACAGGTCGCTCATCTCCATGGCCACCATCGCCGCGTCCCATCCCTTGTTGCCGGCCTTGGTGCCCGCGCGCTCGATGGCCTGCTCGATGGTGTCGGTCGTCAGCACGCCGAACACGATGGGAATGCGCGAGTTCACGCCGATGGCCGCCAGCCCGTTGGCGGCCGTGCCCGCCACGTAGTCGAAGTGGGGCGTGGAGCCGCGGATCACGCAGCCGAGCGCGATCACCGCGTCGTAGCTGCCCGCTTCCGCCAGCATGCGGCAGGGCCCCGGGATCTCCCATGCGCCCGGCACCCACACCACCTCGATGGCATCGTCCGCCACGCCGTGCTGGCGCAGGCAGTCGCGCGCGCCCGCCAGCAGCTGGCGGGTGATCAGGTCGTTGAAGCGGCTGATGACGATGCCGAAGCGCTTGCCTTCGCCGCGAATCTGCCCGTGATGTTCGATCAAGAGAGTACCAAGGTTCTAGTGCCAAGTACCAGGTACTGAGTGCAAAGTACCAAGTACCGAGTGCCAAGTACGGAGTGCCGAGTGCCACGCATCAAGCCCAGGTGCCGCGAATCCCTGGCACTAGGTACCTGGCACTTGGTACTTCCCTTCTATGCCGCGTCCTCGCCTTCGAGCGAGAACAGGTGCCCCATCCGGTCGCGCTTGGTGCGCAGGTAGCCGCTGTTGTGCGGGTTGGGCTCCACCGACAGCGGAACCTGCTCCGACACGGACAGCCCGTAGCCGTCCAGCCCCACGATCTTCTTGGGGTTGTTCGTCAGAATGCGCACGCACTGCAGCCCCAGGTCCAGCAGGATCTGCGCGCCGATGCCGTAGTCGCGCAGGTCGGCGCGGAAGCCCAGCGCCTCGTTGGCTTCCACCGTGTCCATCCCCTGGTCCTGCAGGTTGTAGGCGCGAAGCTTGTGCACCAGCCCAATGCCGCGCCCCTCCTGCCGCAGGTACACGATCACTCCGCGTCCCTCGGCGTCGATCTGCCGCATGGCCGCTTCCAGCTGCTCGCCGCAGTCGCAGCGCATGGAGTGGAACACGTCACCCGTCAGACACTCGGAGTGCATGCGGACCATCACGCGGTCCTGCCCCTGCACCTCGCCCTTGACCATCCCCACGTGCTCGTGCTGGTCCACGTCGTTGCGGTAGGCGATGATCCGCCAGTCGCCCGTGGGCGTGGGGATCACGGCCTCCGCCTCGCGGTGCACCAGGCGTTCGCGCTTCAGCCGGTAGGCCACGATCTGCGCGACGGTGATGAACTTCAGCCCGTGGCGCGCGGCGAACTCCTCCAGCTGCGGACGGCGCGCCATGGTGCCGTCTTCGTTCAGGATCTCGCAGATCACGCCGGCGGGCTCCAGGCCCGCCAGGCGCGCCAGGTCCACCGACGCTTCCGTCTGCCCCACGCGCCGCAGCACGCCGCCGGCGCGGGCGCGCAGCGGAAAGACATGGCCCGGACGGCGCAGGTCTCCCGGCTTGGTCGCCGGGTCCAGGCACACCTGGATGGTCTTGGCCCGGTCCCACGCGCTGATGCCCGTGGTGACGCCGAAGCGATGGGCGGCATCGATGGACACCGTGAACGCCGTCTGCAGCGCCTCGGTGTTGTGCTCGCTCATCGGCTTCAGGTCCAGCTCGTCGGCGCGCTCGGCGGTGAGCGCCAAGCAGATCAGCCCGCGGCCGTGCGTGGCCATGAAGTTGATGATCTCGGGCGTAACGGCCGAGGCCGCGCAGACGAGGTCGCCCTCGTTCTCGCGGTCCTCGTCGTCGGCGACGATCACCATCTTGCCGTCGCGGATGTCCCGCAGCGCTTCTTCTATCGTATCGAACGGCATCTCTCCCTCGCCGTCTGCAAGATCAAAAATATGGACTCCGCTATCGCGCGAAGTGGGCGTACACGGCCCGCGCCACCCGGGCGATGGTGCGCTCCTCGTCCGCGTTGGTGCGCGTCGACATCTTCACCATCACCGCTAGCGCCACGTGCGACCCGTCTGGCAGGGTGATCAGGCCGACGTCGTTGGTCGTGCGGCCGATGGTACCCGTCTTATCGGCCACCGTGGTCCCCGACGGCAGCAGCGCGCGGATGCGGCCGCGCCCGGTCGGCGAGCGCTCCATGGCATCCAGCAGAACGCGCTGGCTGGTGGCGGAAAGCCCGTCCCGACGCTGCACCTGCACGAGCAGCGCCGCGAACGCCGCGGGGGTAGACGTGTCGCGCGGATCGTCCCAGAACCGCGCGTGCGCCGCTTCCTTTTCCGCCGCGGGGACGGCGGCGATGCGACGATTGAACTCGGCCACGGTCCACTGGTCCGGCGGAGGAACGTCCTTTACGCCGTTGTACTGCCAGTGCACCTCGCCTTCGTAGCGGTCGATCCGCATGCCGTCGACGTTGCGCGACCGGACGTGCGCCATCACCGCCTGCGGGCCGCCCGCCAGCCGCATCAGGCGGTCGGCGGAGGTGTTGTCGCTGTACATCATCACCGACCGGATCATCGCGCCGACGGTCGCCTTGCCGCCCCCCGCGCCGACCGAATCGGCGATCTGGCTGGGGCCGATGCGGAAGTCGGACGGCATCACGTCGACCGAATCGTCCAGCGAGATGCGGCCGCTGTCCACCTGGGTCAGGACGGCGAGCACGATGGGGAGCTTGTACGTGCTCGCCATCGGGAACGCTTCCGCCGGCAGGTGCTCCACGCGCCGCCCCGTCTCCACGTGCACCGCGACGATCCCCACGCTGCCGCCGGACGAGGCGACGATCGCGGCCAGGCTGTCGATGGTCTCCGCGGCGGGCGCACTCGGTGCCGGTGCTGCGGTATCCGCCACGGCCTGCGTGCTCTCCGGCGCCGCGGCGTCCGCCCGTGGCGCGGGCGCATCGCACGCCGCGGCCGCGAGCACGAGGGCGAGCAGCCGCGCGGTCACTGGTACCCCCACGCGCGCAGAACGTGCTCGCGGGCCGCGCCGCCGGGTTCGCCACCGCGCACGGGGGCGCCCAGAAGGTTGCGCACGAACTTGCCGATCATGTCGCCCTCCACGTTCACCGCATCCCCGACCTTCAAGTCGCTGATGGAGGTGTGATCCCAGGTGAACGGGATGATGGATACCTGGCAGACGCCCGGTTCCGGCAGGTCGTTTACCGTCAGGCTGATGCCGTTGAGCGTGATGGACCCGTGCAGCACCGTCACGCCGACCACTTCCTCGGGCAGCTTGAAGTCGATCAGCACCAGCTCTTCGCGCGGCTCGATGCGCGTCACCCTGCCGACGCCGTCCACGTGCCCCGCGACCAGGTGCCCGCCCAACCGCGCCCCGAACGCCAGCGCGCGCTCCAGGTTCACGCGGCGCCCCGGCCGGAAGCCGCCGAACGTCGTGCGCTCCAGCGTGGTGCCGATGGCCTGCACGGTGAAGCCGTCATCGCTGAACGACGTCACCGTCAGGCAGGCGCCCTCGATGGCGACGCTGTCGCCCAGGCCCATGGCGTCCAGTACGGTGCTGGCGTGCACGGTGAAGATCACGCCGTTGCCCTCGGGCTCCACGGCGGCGACGGTGCCGACTTCTTCTACGATGCCCGTGAACAAGGCGATCCGGTTTCGTGCGATGTGACGACGCCCGCGCCATCATCGGCGCGGGCGCAAACTTACGCTCTTAGCACGGCGCTGGCGAGGGGCCGATCTCACCCTCTGTCATCCAGAGGCGCGGGGCCGATCTCACCCTCTGTCATCCAGAGGCGCGAGCGCACCGAACCGGCCCGCACTCCACCCTCCGGGCGCCGTCGGATCTAGCTGAGGATGCCTCGATGCTGGGGCGCGGCAGCGGTCACGGAGGCCGAGGCCTCCGCCTCCGTGGGGCCCTCACCCGTCCTCGCTTATGCTCGTCCACCCTCTCCCACAAACAGCGTGGGAGAGGGGGTACACACCAGGTGGGTGCGCATCCAAATCATTGGTGCGCAACCCTCTGTCATCCAGAGGCGCGAGGGCACCGAACCGGCCCGTAATCCGACCTCCGCGCGCCGTGGGATCTAGCCGAGGACACCTTGATGCTGGGGCGCGGCAGCGGTCACCTTTGCCGAGGCCTCGGCTCTGCTGGGGCGGATGAATCCGCGGCAACGACGGCCCAAAGTCCGCCTTCGCGGACTGCTCCCGCCAGCCCAGTGCGTCCCGCTTGCCACGAGCACCCGGCTAGCTCCCTTCCCCCGCGCAGTTTGCGGGGGAAGGGTTGGGGATGGGCCGCCGCGGATGCGCAGAACCCGGCCGAAACGGGTGTGAAGTTCTCCCGCCGGCGCACAGCCGTGCCGTCGCAACGGCGAGTTACCGCGCCAGTGTGACCATCGTATCGGATCCGAACTCCCGCGTCTCAATTGGGCGCCAGCGCACCGCGTCGCCGAGCGGCGGGCTGGAGATGCCGCCGAACGGTGCCATCCCCTCGGGGCCGATGAGGACTGGCGCATAGAACAGGTACATGCGATCCACGACGTCTGCGGACAGCAGCGCGGAGGCGAGAACAGAGCCGCCTTCAACGAACATCGACCGCAGGCCGGCATCGCGGAGCGCACGCAGTTGCTCCGGAAGCGACTGCCCGATGACGATCTTTAAGCCAGCTTGCTCCAGCGCGCGCCGGCCGTCGTCCGCGGCGCCGGAGCCGGTGACGGCCCACGTGGGGACCTCACCGGCGGTGCGGACGAGAGTAGAATCAAGCGGCAGCCGCAGCGTGCGGTCGAACACGATGCGCGTAGGTGGGATGCGCGGCTTCAGGGGACCACGCACCGTCAGCTGCGGATCGTCCGCCAAGGCGGTGCCGATGCCGACTGCCACGGCGTCGTAGCCGGCGCGGAGGCGGTGCACCTCGGCTCGTGACTCTTCACCGGTGATCCAGACGGAGCGCCCGTCGCGGTCGGCGATGCGGGCGTCGAGCGACATCGCCAGCTTCAGCGCGATGAACGGGCGCTCGGCGCCGAGCGGCGAGTGGGCGTGGAAGAAGACGGCGTTCTGGTCGCGGACCGCCTGCTCCTCCACGCCACCGACCACGTCGATCTCCGCGGCGCGGAGCACGTCCGCGCCGCCGGACGCCTTGGGATTGGGATCGAACCCGCCGAAAACGACGCGCCGCACGCCGGCCGCGATCAGCGCGTCGGTGCACGGCGGTGTCTTTCCCCAGTGGCTGCACGGCTCCAGCGAGACGTAAGCCGTGGCGCCGCGCGCCTGCTCGCCCGCGGCGCGCAGAGCCTCGGGCTCGGCGTGGGGGCGGCCGTACTCCGTGTGCCATCCCTCGCCGACCGCTTCCCCGTCGCGCACGATCACGCAGCCGACCATCGGGTTCGGGGCCACCCTGCCCCACCCGTTCGCCGCGAGCGCGATCGCCCGCCGCATCCACCCGTGATCCTGCTCGCTGACTTCGGTCACGGCCCCCAAAACGAAGCCGGGGCGGGCTTGGCACCCGCCCCGGCACGATGATCAGCCAGTCCACGAAGGTGGACTTCGTGTGGTCGTTGCTGCGACTTCAGTCGCCCGTCACGGGGTCGGGTAACGGCCCCAGGGACGCGGCTCGGGGTTTCGTGCCGCTGCCGCGCCGCGGCTTGTTCGTGGCCTCGGCTAGATCCCACGGCCCTGCGACGGTTGTGCTACGTGCGAGTTTGGTGCGCTCGGGCCTCTGGATGACAGGCCGCGGGAGTGTGCGTCAGTTGCCGACGCGCCGCTCACGCACTCACGCACTTCCTACAGCGACAGCCGTATGCCCGCGCTGCCGTACCAGGTGCCTTCCTTCGGGTCGAAGTCGCTGGTGCTGGGGAAGTTGCCGATGGGATCGGCGCCCTGCATCCAGCCGATCTCGCCCACGATGGAGCCGAACAGCAGCGTGAACGATCCGTCCAGGAACGCCGACCAGCGGTCGTTGTCGACCTCGACGTCCTCGAAGCGGATGATCTGCTCCGTCGTCCCGGCGATCACCGGGCTGCGGAAGGCGAAATTGGCGTCGGTGTTGAACTTGTCGTAGCCCACGCCAGCGGTGAGCCCCAATCCAAGAAGCCGCTTGCTGATGGCGGCGCGGCCGCTGAGGTTGGTGAGTCCGAAGTTGATCTCGCCGAAGTCGCCCTCGCCCGCGCAGGTGCTGCGGTTTCCCCCCACGCTCACTTCGCTGCCCTCGCAGACGTCGCCGAACTGGATTTCGCCCAGGTTGCGGTACATCACCGACACCGAGATGCCGGGGGTGATGAACGACTCGCGCATCAGCCCCACGCGGGCACCGGCGCCCCACGAGAACGCATTGTCGCCGAAATCGTCGCCCGCCAACTCCAGCGGCAGCACCGTCACGCCGCCCAGCAGGTCGATGGCGCCGAATCCGCCGATCATCGGGGCGACGCTGAAGCCGTTCGTCAGGCCCAGGGAAACGTTGGCGCCCACCGCAGGCGCCGG
Source organism: Longimicrobium sp. (assembly GCF_036388275.1). Taxonomy (NCBI): domain Bacteria; kingdom Pseudomonadati; phylum Gemmatimonadota; class Longimicrobiia; order Longimicrobiales; family Longimicrobiaceae; genus Longimicrobium; species Longimicrobium sp. Next base: position 32,919 of record NZ_DASVSF010000107.1, on the reverse strand, counting down.
CACGCGGAACTCGTCCACGTCCACGCTGCCGCCGCTGGACTGCACCTCACGGATGTCCGGAAGCCGCGCGGCCACCACGTTCACGCGCGCCGTCACGCTGAAGCGCGGAATCAGCCCCAGCCGCACGCCGCCCGTGCTGGCGGTGCCCAGGGTGGGGTTGCCGCCCGCCAGCAGGATGCCCAGCTGCGGCTGCGCCGCGTCCACGGCCTGCGCCACCGCCGCGCACCGGCTCTGCGCCTGGCTGTTCCCCGAAAACTCGTTGCAGACCGTCTCGATGTCGCCCTGCGCGGCCAGCGGGGCCGCGCTCACTACCAGCGCCGCGGCGATCGCGGCGCGCATGTTGTTCACCCGCATCCCATCCTCCTCAGCTCAGGACCACCGTGCCCGCGCCGGGGACGATCTCCCCGGCGATCCATGCCTGCTCCCCCGCGGCGGACAGCTCGCGCACGACGGCATCAGCCTCGTCCGCGGCAACCACCGCCACCATCCCCAAGCCCATGTTGAAGGCGCGGTACATCTCCATCTCCTCTACCCCGCCCTCCCGCTGCAGCACGCGGAAAAGGTTGGGCACCTGCCACGTCGAGCGATCGATGCGCGCGTCCAGCCCTTCCGGCAAGATGCGGGGCACGTTGTCCACCAGCCCCCCGCCGGTGATGTGCGCCAGGCCGCGGACCCGCCCCGCCTCGATCAGCGGATACAACGACTGGAGGTACGACTTGTGGACACGCAGCAGCACGTCGGCCACGCTGGCGTCCTCGCCGGGGAAGGGCGCATCCGCCCCGAGCCCCAGCCGGTCGAAGACGATGCGCCGCGCGAGCGAGTAGCCGTTGGTGTGCAGCCCGGTGGAGGCGAGCGCCACGACGGCGTCGCCCGCACGAATCGGCTTGCCGTCCAGAACGCGGTCTTCTTCGACCATCCCGACGATGGTACCCGCCAGGTCGTACTCGCCGGCCTGATACATGTCGGGCATCTCGGCCGTTTCGCCGCCCAGCAGCGCGCACCCGTTGTTCCGGCACCCGCGCGCTACGCCCGACACCAGCTCTTCCACCACCCCCGGCTCCAGCCGCCCCACGCCCACGTAGTCCAGAAAGAAGAGCGGACGGGCGCCCTGCACCAGGATGTCGTTGACGCAGTGGTTGACCAGGTCTTCGCCCACGGTGCCGTGGCGGCCCGTCGAGAACGCCACCTTGAGCTTGGTGCCCACGCCGTCGGTGGAGGCGACGAGCACGGGCTGCCGCGCGCCGCGGGGCACCCGGTACAGCCCGCCGAACGAACCCAGCTCCGAAAGCGTGTCCGCGGTGGCGGTGGAGCGGACGAGCGCCGCCACGCCCTTCATGGCCTGGTGGGCCGCGTCGATGTCGACGCCCGCGGCCGCGTACGACAGGCCGGGCTGGTCAGACACCGGCGCTCACGGGCAGCTCGAAGCCGGTCATCTCGCGGAAGTGCCGCACCCGCTCTTCGATCTCCTCGGCCGTGAGGTCCTTGAAGCGCTCCACCGAGAACTTTTCCACCGCGTACGAGCCCAGCACCGAGCCGTAGACCACGGCGCGGCGCAGGTCGGCGTCTTCCAGGCGGCCCGACTGGGCCAGGTGCGCCATGAAGCCGCCCGCGAAGGCGTCGCCGGCACCGGTGGGGTCGAACACGTCTTCCAGCGGGTAGCCGGGGGCGAAGAAGGTGCTGGTGGGGGTGAAGAGGATGGCCCCGTGCTCGCCCTTCTTGATGATCAGGTACCGCGGCCCGCGGTCCAGGATCCAGCGAGCGGCCTTGGACAGGTTGTGCTGGCCGGAAAGCTGGCGCGCCTCGCCGTCGTTCACCATCAGCAGGTCCACGCGGCCCAGCAGCTCCACCAGGCGCTGGCGCTTGATCTCGATCCACAGGTTCATGGTGTCGCAGGCCACGAACCGCGGCTTGCGCACCTGGTCCAGCACGCCGATCTGCAGCTCCGGGTCGATGTTGCCCAGGAACACCCACTCGGCGTCGCGGAACTGGTCGGGGATCTTGGGCGAGAAGTCGGCGAACACGCCCAGGCGCGTTTCCAGCGTTTCGCGCGAGTTCAGGTCGTGGCTGTAGACGCCCGACCAGCGGAAGCTTTCGCCCTTGGCGCGCTCCAGCCCGGCGAGGTCCACGTTGCGCTCGGACAGGAAGTTGAGCGCGTCCACGGGGTAGTCGTCACCGATGACGCCCACCAGCTGCACGGGGTGCAGCAGCGACGCGGCGGCCGAGAAGAAGGTTGCCGAGCCGCCCAGGGCGTCTTCGGCGCGGCCGAACGGGGTTTCGACGGTATCGAGCGCGACGCTGCCGACGACGAGAAGGGACATGGTCCTGGTGCGTAGAGGTGAGTGCGTATGTGTGCAGGGCCCTCGCGGGCCCGCGGTTTCGGTTGTTCCCCCTCCCCCGGCCCCTCCCCCGCAAACTGCGCGGGAGAGGGGGGAACTTCGATTGTGGGGCGACCGGCTGCCGGTGCATGCCGCGGCAGCCCCCTCCCCCCGGCCCCCTTCCCCCGCTTCGCAGGGGAGGGGGAGACCTAAACTGCGCTTCGGCCGGCTTCGCGCACTCGACTACGCGTGCAGTCCGCGAAGGCGGACTTCGTGACGTTCCAGCCGCGACTTCAGTCGCCCCAGCAGGGCCGAGGCCTCTGCTCGTGCTCGCCGCCGCACGCAGCCCCGAAGTGTACCCCCTCTCCCACGCTGTTTGTGGGAGAGGGTGGACGAGCCTAGGCGAGGACGGGTGAGGGCCCCACGGCAGCCGAGGCCCACGCTTCCGTGACCGCTGCCGCGCCCAGGCTTGTACGTTTCCGCGGCTAGATCCTTCGGCCTGCGACGTTGGTGCTGCGGGCCGGTTCGGTGCGCCTGGGCCTCAGGATGACAGGCTATGTCGTATCGGCTGCTTCGGCGCGATCCATCCGCTCCGGGGCGCTGATGCCCAGCACCGCCAAGCCGTTGCGCAGCACCACCTGCACCGCGCGCGCAAGCACCAGCCGCGCGCGCGACTGCTCGGGCGTCACCTCGGCGCCGATCACGCGGAGCGTGGCGTCGCGGTTGCCCGCGTGGTACCACGAGTTCACCGCGCCCGCCACTTCCTCCAGGTACGCGCAGATCGCGTGGGGCGTGTGCGCCTCGGCCGAAAGGTGCACCTCTTCCGGAAAGCGCAGCAGCAGCTTCGCCAGTTCCGCCTCGGAATCGTGCGTCAGCTTCGACAGGTCCGCCGACGTCGCGTCCAGCGTAGCCGGGTCTACCTCGGCGCGGCGGAAGATGGACCACATCCGCGCGTGGGCGTACTGGACCTTGTAGACCGGGTTGCGGTCCGACTGCTCCAAGGCCAGGTCCAGGTCGAACGTCAGCTGGGCCTCGGCGCGGCGCATCAAGAAGAAGTAGCGCGCCACGTCCACGCCCACCTCGTCGTACAGCTCGCGCATGGTCACGTAGTCGCCCGCGCGCTTGCTGAACTTCACCTCCTGGCCGCCGCGCATCACCAGCACCATCTGGTGTAGCACGTACTCGGGATAGCCCGCCGGCAGCCCCAGCGCCTGCAGCCCGGCGCGGACGCGGGCCGTCGTTCCGTGGTGGTCGGCGCCCTGCACGTTGATGGCGCGCTGGAAGCCGCGCTCCCACTTGCTGACGTGGTAGGCCACGTCCGGGAGGAAGTAGGTGGGATGGCCGGTGCTCTTGACCATCACCCGGTCCTTGTCGTCGCCGTACTCCGTGGTCCGCAGCCAGAGCGCGCCGTCCTTTTCGTAGACCAGCCCCGTCTCGCGCAGCCGCCGGATGGTGTCTTCCACCGCGCCGCCGCCGTACAGCGACGATTCCAGGAAGAAGGTGTCGAACTTCACCCGGAAGCCTTCGAGGTCGCGGTTCTGCTCCTCGCGCAGCACCTTCACGGCGTACCGCCGCATCTCGTCGAGCGCGTCGACGGAGTCGTCACCACGCCAGCGGTCTCCGTGCTCCGCCGCCAGCGACTGGGCGATCTCGCCCACGTATCCGCCGTGGTAGCCATCCTCCGGGAACGCCACGTCGTTGCCGACCGCCTGCTGGTAGCGCGCCCAGACGCTGCGGGCCAGCCGGGCGATCTGCTCGCCCGCGTCGTTGTAGTAGTACTCGCGCTCGACCGCCCACCCGTCCCAGGCCAGCAGCTCGGCTACCGCGTCGCCCATCGCGGCTTGGCGCCCGTGGCCGATATGCAGCGGGCCGGTGGGGTTGGCGGAAACGAACTCCACGTTCACCGGCTTCCCCTGCCCCGCGTTCGACCGGCCGTACGCGTCGCCCTCGCTGACGATGCGCACCAGGCCATCGCGCAGGTAGTCGCTGGAGAGGCGGAAGTTGATGAAGCCCGGCCCCGCCACCTCGGCCGAGCGGATGCCGGCGGCGGACGCGTCGATGCGGCCCACCAGCTCGTCGGCGATCTGGCGCGGCGCCTTGCGCAGCGGCTTGGCGAGCGTGAGCGCGACGTTGGTGGCCCAGTCGCCGTGCTCCGGGTTGCGCGGGCGCTCCAGGACGATGGCGCCCGGCTCGCTTACGCCCATCTCGCCCAGGGCGCGGGTGATTTCCCGCTGCAGCTTTTCTACCGGCATCTACTCGCTCTTGGGTGCCGGCTTGGGCTCGGCCTTGGGGGCCGCGGCGGCGGTATCGGCTGCCTTGGTCTCGGTGGACGGCTTGGTCTCGGCGGGCTTGGCGCCCCCGTCGCTCTCGGCGGCCTTCTTGTAGCCCTCGCCGCGCTGGTAATCAGTGATGTAGAAGCCGCTCCCCTTGAAGACGAGGCCCGCGCCCGCGGAAATGCGGCGCTGCGCCGGCTTGCCGCACGCCGGGCAATCGGCGATGGGCTCGTCAGACATCTTCTGGAACTTCTCGAAGTCGTTGCCGCACTCGGGGCAGCGATACTCGTACGTCGGCATGTATGGAACGCCTGTATTTCGGTCGCTTGTTCCTTTTCGTCACAAACCCGCATAAGGTAATCCCCGGGGACGGGTGCGGCAACGGAGGGACGTCCCCCAGGCGCGGGTTGCCCCTCCCGCACAAACTGCGTGCGGAGAGGGGAGAACTTCGACACGGCGGCGGAATGTCATCCCGATGGAGCGGCCCCGGTCAGCCTGCCCGAACACCATAGACCGCAGCGACTGAGGGATCCGCCACACAGCCGGGATGGCGCTCCGTCCTCGCGGACACACCTTGGTTCTGGGCGTGGGTGCGCTTCGACCGGCTGCCGGTGCACGCCTCGGTAGCCCCCTCTCCCCGGCCCTCTCCCCCGCTTCGCAGGGGAAAGGGAGAATTCGCTCGCGCTCCGGCAGGTGCGGCGCGCGCACTGTCATCCCGAAGGAGCGGCCCCGGTGAGCCTGCCCGTACACCATGGATCGCAGCGACTGAGGGATCCGCCACATAGCCGGGGATCTGCTCGGGGATTCCGGCTGCCACGGGCCTGGTATTTGGCTTGTCGGCGGTCCTTCGCGAAGCGCTAAAGTGCCCGGGCTTCCGCGGCGGTGGGGCCATGCGCGCAGTGTGTGGCGGATCCCTCAGTCGCTGCCGGCTGTGGGGTGCAGTCAGGTGCCGGGTGGCCGCTTCTTCGGGATGACAACGCGCGTTCCCCAGGCGTTCACGGAAGCCCCGGGCCGGGGCTCACGTTCAGCGGCGTGCGCTGGTGCCCAGTTGCAGGACGCGCTGGCGGAAGGCCTGGTATTCAGGGGTGTCGTCCTTGAGGCCCTGCCGGTCCACGTTCAACGTGCGGATCATGGTGCGCGCGTTCTGCACCCGCTCCTGGCTTGTGGGGTGGCTGGCGAACCAGGTGTCGAGAAGCCCGGGCTCGCGCGCCTGCTGCTTGAGCAGGTCCTCGAAGAAGGTCGCCACGCCCTCCGGATCGTACCCCGCCGCGGGCAGGGTCTGCACAGCCCGCATGTCGGCTTCGCGCTCTGCCTCGCGGCCGTACTTGGCGAAGAGCGCCGAGCCTCCCGCCTGGATGGCCACCTGCTCCACCACGCCGGGCTCGCGGCCCAGCAGCACGTAGACGAGCGTCACCAGCGTGCCGGCGCCGCGCTGCTTCTTCATCTGCTCGATGCCGTGCCGCTCCGTCACGTGCGCGATCTCGTGCCCCAGCACGCCGGCGAACTCCGAGTGCTGGTCGGCCGTCTCGATCAGCCCGCGGTTGACGAAGATGTGGCCGCCCGGGATGGCGAAGGCGTTCACCTCGGGCGAATCCACCAGGTAGAAGGTGTACTCGCGCCCGGTGGAGTCGGCGCGCGCGACGAGCTCGTCGCCCATCCGGTTCAGGGTGGCGACGGCTGCGGGATCGGTGATCAGCGGCATCTCGGCCTTGACCTGGGCCGCGTACTCGGCGCCGAGTTCCGCCTCCTCGTCCAGGCCCACGTCTCCGCCGCAGGCCCCCAGCACCAGGAGCAGGGCGGTGCCGATAAGCCGGCGGGTCTGCGCGAGCGTGCGAGATGCTGCCCGAGTCACTATCGTCCCCCCGTGTGCGATCATGTTCGCCGGCAACGCGTTAGCGCGCTCACTTCATGATGCGCGCCATCACGGTTGCTCGCCGTGCCAGTTCCGTCCGCTCGCCAGAAGCTGCCGCAGCAGGTCGCGGTCGCCGCTCGCGACGGCCCGGCGGAGGGCGCGCAACTCCAATTCTAGCGCGTCGAGCGCGGGAAGAACCTCGTCGGCGTTGTCCGCCAGGATGTCGGCCCACATCTCGGGCGAGCTGCCGGCCACGCGCGTTACGTCGCGGCCTCCGCAGCCGAGATCGGATCGCGCGATGCCCGCTTCCGCCAGCGCGCGTGCCAGCGCGGTCGAGGCGGCCTGGGGCAGGTGGCTGGCCCAGGCGAGGCGCCGGTCGTGCTCGGCCGCCTCCATCACCTCCGGCACGGCGCCGATCATCGTCCACAGCTCGCGTGCGAGTTCCAAGGCATCGGCCTCGGTGGATCGGGTCGGCGACAGGTACACGCGAGCGCCCTCGAACAGGCCGGTGCGCGACGCATCCCATCCGCTCCGGTGATCGCCGGCCAGCGGGTGCGATCCCACGAAACGATCGCCGATCCCCATCTGCTCCGCCGCGTCCACGATCGACCGCTTGGTGCTTCCCACGTCGGTGATCAGCCGCACGCCCTCCATCCGGCCCACCAATTCCCGCAGCAGCTCGCGCGCGGCGACGACGGGAACCGCGAGCACGACCACGTCCACCGGCTCGTTCCACGTCAGCGGCCGGGCAATCCCCTGCTCCGCCGCCGCCCGCACCGCCGCCTCGTCACGGCCGCCCGCGAACACGCGGACGCCCTTTGCCGCCAGGTCGCGGGCCAGCGAGCCGCCGATCAGGCCCAGGCCGATGATGGCGGCGGACTCGATCATTCCTGCTCCAGCTGCACGCGGCGGCTGAGGCCCACCAGGTGCCAGAAGATGTAGCGCACGTCGTCTTCCACCAGTCCGGCTTCACGGGCCAGGGCGCCGGCGCGGCGGACGATGGCGGCCTCGCGGGGCGGATCGAGCGTGGGCATCCCCAGCTCGCGCTTCAGCGGGCCCACCCGCCGCGCCAGCTCCACCCGCTGCGCGATCAGCCCCACGATAGCGCGGTCCACCTCCACGATTTCGTCGCGAAGGCGGTCCAGCTCGGCCTTGGGCGACCAGTCGGATTCCGTGGACGCGCTCATGCCGCCTCCACCCGCAGGCCGGTGCGCGGGCCGGCCACGGTGCGGCCCGCGGCCTCGGCGAACGGCCGGATCTGCCGCATCAGCTTCTCGAAGTTCTGCAGCGTCAGCGACTGGTCTCCGTCGGACAGGGCCGTCTCGGGCGTCGGGTGCACCTCCACGACCAGCCCGTCTGCCCCCGCGGCGATGGCGGCGAAGGAGAGCGGCGCCACCAGGTCGGCCCGGCCGCCGGCATGGCTGGGGTCCACCATCACCGGCAGGTGCGTCTCGGCCTTGAGCACAGGGATGGCCGCGATGTCGAGCGTGTTGCGCGTGGCCGTCTCGTAGGTGCGGATGCCGCGCTCGCACAGGATCACGTCGCGGTTGCCCTGCGCCATCACGTACTCGGCCGCCATCAGGAACTCCTTGATGGTGGCGCTCATGCCACGCTTGAGCAGCACCGGGCGCTGCACCCGCCCCACCTCGGAAAGCAGCGAGAAGTTCTGCATGTTGCGCGCGCCGATCTGCAGCACGTCCGCGTATTCCGCCACCAGCTCCACCTGGCGCGTGTCCATCACCTCGGTGACGATGGGCAGCCCCGTTTCCGCGCGCACCTCCGCCAGCATCTTCAGGCCCGCCTCGCCCAGCCCCTGGAAGGCGTACGGCGACGAGCGCGGCTTGAAGGCGCCCCCGCGCAGCATCCCCGCTCCCGAAGCCGCCACGGACCGCGCCGTCTCGCGCAGCATGTCGCGCCCTTCCACCGAGCACGGCCCGGCGATGATGGCCAGCGCGCGCCCGCCCACCTCGGCCGCGTCGCCCACGCGCACGATGGAGGGCCCGGCGGAGAACTCGTGCGACGCCAGCTTGTACGGCTTGAGCACGGGGTGCACCGATTCCACGCCGGCGATGCTGAGGAGCGCAGCCTCGTGAAGCAGCGTCTCGTCGCCGATGCAGCCGATGATGGTGCGGTGCTCGCCGCGCGACAGATGCGTGCGCATGCCGAGCGTTTCGACTCGCTCGCGGATGTGGTCCACCTCGGCGTCAGTGACGTTCGGACGGGTGACGATGATCATCGGTCGTTCTCCTGCGGTGTGTGGCGGATGCGGGCAAACAAAAAGGCTCCCGGGGAGCTGGGAGCCTTCGGATGCCTGTGGCGAGCTGATCCTACGCGCGCGCGGCCGGCCCCGGACTCCCGTTGGGAAACCCGTAATAGCCGTAGCCGCGGTACCAGGTGCGCGCGCAGATGCTCATGGGATCAAGGCTAATACGACGGCCGCTGGAGCACAAGCGCCTCGACACGATCACTTGCCGCCACCGGATAATTAGGCAGGCAAATCCTTGCCGAGTAGCCTGTCCCAGAATTTGCGAGATCACCGGCGTGGCGCGTAGTCCGATTCACGACATTCTCCAAACGTCACCAACCTGCCGCTCTCACTTCGCATTCTGACTAGCAACTCGACACGCTCGGATCGCCCTGAATTCATCTCGGGGTTTGTGGCGCAGCTTCAATCTCGCTTGATTGCGGTAGAAAGCGACGGAGCAGCGCGGCCTTGTGAAGCAGCGTCTCGGGCGATGGAGCCGATGATGGTGCAGCCGCCGCGCGACAGGTGCGTGCGCATGCCGCGCGTTTCGATGTGCTCGCGGAAGTTGTCCAGTTCGGCATTGATGGGTCCGGGTCCGTGACGATGATCATCGGTTGTTCTCCTGTCGGCGTGGCGGCGGCAGGCGAACAAAAAGCCCCGGGGTTCCGGGAGCCTTCGGATGCCTGTTGCGAGTGGATGCTACATGCGCGCGGCGGGCCCGGGACTCCCGTTGTGGAACCGGTAATAGAATCGGTAGCCGCGGTACACGCGGAGCACAAGCCCGCCACCCGCCGGCATATCCCCACCCCGCCTGCCTCCTATCGCAGTCCAACGGCCCCAAGTCCACGCGCAAGCTATGGGGTTGCCCCTGCATAGGCTTGTCCTTGTGCAGGAGATTGAGATAAGGCATCTCTTACTGAGCGCATTTAGCCGATAGTGACGTGTGCAGAACCGCGCCGTAGCGCCACGCTGAACTCGCGCTGACCCCGGGAGGATGTTCCCGTGTGAGGCTTATCTCTGCGCTGAAGCCCGGAACGAATCCGCGCGTCGTGCCGGCCGGCCTTCGATGCCAGCCCGAAGACGACGCTTGTTCAGCGGATGCCTGACTGATATGCTGTTTACGCCCACCGCTTCAACCCACTCGATTAGCCAACCTGGATGATTAGCGCGGAAATGCCGAGCAGTGTCACCGGAACCGGAATCTGGAAGCGACTTGATGTCGAACCGGAGTTCCAGCAGGCCGTTAAGCATCTCCGGTCTACAGCATCGGAGATCGGGGCCAGAATTGCTGATGTTATCCCGGATTTTACGGATCATTCGGTTCGGCACATGGACGCACTTTGGGCCGTGACAGACCAGGTCCTTACTCCATCCGAAGTCGAGCGCTTTACCTTGAGCGAAGCCTTCGTTCTGGCTTGCTCGTTCTATATACATGATTTAGGTATGGCCGTCGCGATTACACCGGAGGGCCGAAAGCAGCTTGAGACGAGTCCTGCGTATGCTTCCGTGTACGAGCGGGCGGTCAAGGCCGATGGGTATGACTCGGCGTCTGCCCGTGTGCTTGCCCTCAAACTCGCGGCACGAGAGCAGCATGCGTCTGTAGCGGAACGGTTGATTGATGAAAAACTGCCGGGACTTGATCGTTACTTGCTGGAATCGACAACTTTACGCACGCACTGGGGGGAACAGATTGGCACGGTTGCAGCGAGCCACCATTGGAGCCTTTCCGAGGTGGATCGTCGAGCCGGGAGTCGTGGAAAGATCCCTACGCCAGTTGGGGACACGATAGATCTCGGGTTTTTAGCGGGAGTACTGCGGATTGCGGATTACGCGCATATTAACTCTGATCGCGCATCTACCCTGGACCGGATACTTAGGTCGAGCATCGCTGCTGAGAGCCTGAAGCACTGGAACGCTCAAGAGTTCATTACGGGGCCATTCCGCGAGTCTAATCACATCGTGTACGGCTGCACGCGGGCTATTGCTGATGTCGATGGATGGTGGGTCTTCTATGAGATGGCGAGCGGCTTGGACCGCGAGATCTCTGCTGTTTCGGAATACATTGCTGGTAGATCCTGCTCAGAGGGCCGCTTTTCACTTGAGAGCGTCAAAGGGGTGCGAACCCCGCAGAGCTTTGCAACCTACGTTCGCACAACCGGGTTCGAACCAGTAGATGTGCGTTTCCGGTCTGACTCGATGGCCCGACTTGTCTCGATTCTGGGAGGTAGAACTCTATACGGGAGTGATCATTTCGCTCCCATCCGCGAACTTCTCCAGAATGCCAGAGACGCCATTGCGCTCCAGCAAGCCGTTGATATCGCGCAAAGCAGATCCCCGCGCGGGGGAACCATCAAACTTAGCCTTGAAGTTAAAAAAGAAGGTGGTGAGCTTTCGATCGTTGATGACGGGATCGGTATGAGCCCACATATCATCACCAATTTCCTACTTGGAATCGCGGCAAATTATTGGCAATCGAATGAGTGTTTCGCCGAATTCGCCGGCGTTATTGGATCCGGGTTCAAACCGGTAGGCCGATTTGGGATCGGGTTTCTTTCCGTGTTCATGGTCGGTAATATGGTCGAAGTTGAGACAGAGCGGCGTGGTGGCGAGCGACTCCTGCTGCGTTTGTACGGGGTGGGCCGACGCGGCGCATTGCTCAAGAAGAGCGCTACAGGGATCTCCGGAACCACGATTCGCATCAAGGTCGCGAATGCAGAGCTTTCCACCTACGATGAGCTTGCGGCAATCGTTAGGGCTAAGGCTCCCATGCTGGACATTCCCGTAGATGTTCACCAACAGGCGGCGGTCACTCGAGTAGAGCCCCAGTGGTGGAAGTCTGTCTCTCAGGACGAATTCAGCGCATTCTTGTTTAATCGCGAGCAGATCTCGACAACTCCGGCCCGGATGAGAGGGCGCAGCAACGTACCTATTGGCCAACGGATCGGTGCGCGACACCCGCGGACCCTTCGGGACATCTCTCCAGTCGAGAAATGGCCAGACCAACAACCCGAGGTAATAAGAGAAGACCTGCGAATCATAGCTATTCCGAAGGTCTCTCAAGTAGTTTTGTGCTCGAAAGGATTCGCAATCTCAACAGTCCAAGCAAACGGGATCACAGGACTAGTCGAAGTTGGAGACGTCGAACTAAATGCCGCGCGAACCGAGCCACTCTCCTGGGATACGCCCACGCTCAGGAAAAACCTTATTGATTTGTTGCGGCCGGAGATCCGGCACAGCCTAGATCGAATGGCACTGCACGGCTCGATTCCGGGACGTTACAGGTTCTTGGCGAAGGTTGGACTGCTGTACGGCGAAGACTTACTGCGAACGACGACGCTGCCGTGGATCTCAATTGTCGATCCCATGGGACAGACGAGCCTGACGTCAGCGGCGGGATTCCTGGAATTGTTAGGCGGCAGACATGAGGTCATTCTGGTCTACAACAACGTCCATCCGTGGTCAGTTGCCACGTTCGCATACGAACGGTTTCCAGAAGCAACGCGGAACACGATCTACGTACCCATTGAGGGCGCACCGGACACGACCATCGTCCCTGTGGACTACTCAGGACGCGAGCAAATGGCGTGGGGGGGCCTTCCTGATCTCCTTTCCGGGCCCGATGCACTCAAGCAGACACCCTTATTGTTTGCTACCCTCAAGCTACTAGCGCAGGCCTGGCACATGCCGTTAACAAGTCTGCTTGGGGCGAATTGGTCTCGGCATAATCGCACAGTGGCTGCACGCCTGTTGAGATGATCACGCTCACCTGGTACTAGGGCAGGGGGCGCCGGCTCAGCCACCTCCCCCGCCCGCTTATGACGGCCGCCATGATTTCTGCATTCAAACCCAACTATCACTCTCCGAGAGTAGTTCCGTCCAACTCCTCGGCTAAAGAACTGTATGCCCGACTCCGCTCCCGCGCCAACCGCGCCAGCACCGGCTGCCAGTTCTCGGGCGGTGGCCGATAGCCGGGGTTCGAACCATCCAACCGAGCACGAGCGATTGAGTTTCGCGCGACTCCGAACGCTTCCGCGATATCATCAGCAGTGATGCGGTCAGTCAGCCGGTCGGTCGCAGTCTTGAAATCCATCTCTTCGGGTAGTAAGGGTATTGACTTCAGTCACGTAGGTAGTATCATTATTAACAGCAGGGCGAAAAGCAAGGCTGGCCGATCCTCCCGTCAAGAAAGCTCGACCAGCCTCGTTCACGAACCGACCCGAAGGCCGCCTCGTTCGCTAAAGGTGCCCTGCCGCGGCCCGAGGGTCAAGAGACACGGAGCCGACCCATGCCACGCAAGCCGAAGTCGCCGTTCCCTCCCCCGCCACCTCCGCCCGGCGTGTGGGTGATCAAGAAGCGGGACCGCAACTGGATGGTGATTGCCCCGGACGGCGCCCTGGTGTGCATCACGCTCTACAAGAAGGGCGCGCAAGAAGTGGTGCGGCGGCTGACCGCATGAGATGAGAGAGCCCCGGCGCGCAGGACGGCGCCGGGGCTCGTTGCTGGTCGAGCGTCACGGGGCCAGTTACGGCCGGATGATGATCGGTCTGGGTTCAGTGGTGGGATTCCCGGGTACCGCCACGAGTGCGCCACGGATCGAGTACGTGCCGGGCGCAACCGGCGTCCCGTTGTTCGCGCGCTGGTCCCACGACTCTGTGAATTCCAGGGTTTCGCCCGGCTGAAGCGTCGTGCTCCACTGGATGTTCAGCACCCCCCGCCCGTGCATCCGCGACCAGACCTGCGTTCCGTCGGGCCGGGTGACAATCAGGTCGAACGTGAGCGGCCTTCCGCCATGCTCCAGGGTGATGGGCCGGGTCAGGAGGTTCCGCACCCGCAACGTCATGGGAACCGGCTCGCCGCGACGCACCTCCGCCGGGGCCTCAATCCAGAGCCGGACCGAATCGGCAGTCGCGAGAACCGGCTGCTGCGCAGGGACATCAGGCGGCGGCACGACGGTCGCCGCTGGTTGGCAAGCGCCGAGTCCAATTGCTATGACCGCAGCCAGGTCCAGAAGGTACGAACGCATCATTTTCACTCCCAGCAACCGGTCCCGGGACAGGTGCAGCCACCCCGAAACCATGGCGTCGAAGAAGTTGCTCTCGTGGGCGAATATCACGGGAAGTAGCCCAGAGTTCCCAGGTCACGCTCGATTCCGCCGAGCGGACTGTACAGCTTGCGCCCGCCACTGAGGGCACCCCAGTGAATTCCTTGCAGCCCGGCTTCGGTGGAGCTCAGGTACGCGAACACTGGGGCACCACTGTCACCACGCTCCGCGCCGTACCATGCATAGTCCTGACACAACAACCAATAGCCCGGACGGCTGAACGTCGCGAGGTCGACGTCCTGGCACGGAGCATCCACATCGCCCCAGGTCCACCCGCTTCGCCAGCCCACCTTGTCGACGGGATCGCCTGCGGTGGTACCGTAGAGCCCCTGCGTGATCCGAAACCGCGGTGAAGCCTGGTCAACCACATATGACCCGGAATCGCCACGGAACGTGCTTGAATAGGTAGTCCGGGCGAGGTACCCGCGCTCGTGCGAAATCCCGGAAGAATAGGTGGCTACGGCGGCATCCGCCCACCGGCAATAGATCGGAGTCGTCGTGGTGCTTCGGGGGCAACGCGGGACCTGAGCATTCGTAAACCAGTTCGGATCCTTTGCTTCCGTGCCGATCTGCCGGCTGCCGACCAAGGGCTGCGAGTAGCCCGTACCCTCTACTCCCCCTTGGGTGCGGGTGCAGTGCGAGGCGGTGACGAACGCAGCGGAACCGCTCGAAGTGGCGTTGAACCCAAGCGTGCACTCACCGCCCGCTCCGGAGATGAAGTCGATCTCGATCTCCGTGAACAACCGGCGCCGCCTGACGTAACGTAAGGGTTTGATCCAGCCGTGCCGTACCCACCACCTCGACCACGAAAGCTTCTCCCGGAATGTTCATCGCCGCGACGGCGGCTTGAACCCGGTCCCGTGCCGCCGTGTCTCGAACGCCGATCCACACCCTGTTCTGCGCGGGATGAACCCCGACCGACACGAGTCCGTCAAGGCCTAGCACGGCATCGCGAGCCTGGTTCCGAAACCCGTCAAGCTGATCGAACGTGAACCGGCCCTGGCGAACGAGGATCTGTGGTACCTGCGTCAGGTTCAGCCGGCCAGGAACGGGTATGGACGTAAGCACGGGGGTGAGAACCTGAAGAGCGACGACCTGCTGCACGGCTGGCTCGGTGAGAAACACGACGAAGTTTCCGTTCTCGCCCCGATAATATCCACCGAACCCCGGAATCTGCCGGTTCAAGGCACTGAATCGTTCATCGAGCGTCCGGAGGTCCCTCTCCTGCGGCACTTGGCTCTGACGTGCCTGGGTGGAAGGCCCTGCAGCGTTCGCGGCAGCGGCCGCCAGCAGTAGTATCCCGAGCACCGCAACTGACGATGACTTCAACACGACTTCCTCCTTTGTGCGCCTGCATGGCAAGGGGAGACTCGGCGCATCCTTCAATGTCCCTAAAGGGCGGCACCTTACGAGCGATAAATCGCAAGCAACATACCCGGCTTAGTGCACGCGACTCCTGACGTTCGCAAACCGCGCGAGCCCCGGCGCGGCGCCCCCGGGCGCACGGACGGAGAGGCGAGTACATTCCATGACGTTATCTACTTCCACCTGTTCAGGAGGTGACCCGTGATTCCACACCGCCATATTCTTCCCATCGTTGTGCTCGCGTCCGTTGCTGGCTGCGCGTCCCCGAGCGAGCCGGGCTCGAGCCGAACCGCCGAGGCCACTCCGCACGCCAACACCGCCGAATCCACACCTCCGGCAGCGGACACGGTGGGTCGCGGAGGAAACGTGATGGGCGGCGGCCACTGACACCCGCGGACTGTTGCGCACACCACGCACGGAAGCCCCGGCGCGGAGGTCCGCGCCGGGGCTTCGTCGGGCGCCGGGGCCGGGGGATCAGCAGTTCTCCCCGTTCGTGCCGGTCAGTCCAGAGTCCAGGCGGGCTCCCCCAGCAGAAGCGCCTCCGCCTGCTCGGGGGGCAGGGGGCGGGAAAAGAGGTATCCCTGCGCCAGCTGGCAGCCGCGCTCACGCAGCAGGGCGGGCTGGGCGGGCGCGTCCACGCCCTCGGCCACCACGCCTACGCCCAGGCTGCGCGCAAACGCCGCGATGCCCGCCACGAAGCGCGCGCGCCGCGGCTCGGATTCCATGCCGTGCACGAACGACCGGTCGATCTTCACCGCGTCGATGGGAAAGCGCTCCAGGAAGGCCAGCGACGAGTAGCCGGTGCCGAAGTCGTCCAGGTGCAGCTTCAGCCCCAGGCCGCGCAGCGCAACCAGGGTTTCGGCGGCGGCGTCGGGCTTGTCGATCAGCACGCTTTCGGTGATCTCCAGCCGCACCGAGTGGGCCGGGACGCCGTGGCGGCGGATGCTGCACTCCACCTGCTGCACCAGGTCCGGCTGCACGAACTGCCGGGCCGACACGTTCACCGCCATCGTGAGCGGCGGGTCGCGCGGCACCGCCGCCTGCCACGAGGCCAGCACCCGGCACGCCTCGTCCAGCACCCACCGGCCGATGCCCTCGATGAGCCCCGTTTCCTCGGCGACGGGAATGAAGTCGGCGGGCTCGATGGTGCCGTGGCGCGGGTGCTCCCACCGGGCCAGCGCCTCGAAGCCCACGATGCCGCCGCCCTCCAGCGACACCACGGGCTGGTACTCCAGCCGCAGTTCGCCGTTGGCCACGGCGCGGCGCAGGTCCGTCTCCATCTGCAGCCGGCGCATGGCGGCCGCGTGCATCTGCCGGTCGAAGACCTCGCAGCGCCCCCTGCCGTGCGCCTTGGCGCGGCCCAGCGCGGCGTCGGCGTTGCGCAGCAGCTCCTCGGGATGGGCGTCGCCGCCGTCGCACAGCGCAATGCCGATGCTGGCCGACGCGTACACCTCGCGCCCGCCGATGGAGAACGGCACCGCCAGCGCGGCCAGCAGCCGCTCGGCCACGTGCGTGGCGTCCACCGCCGTCGCCACGCGCTCCAGCATGACGGTGAACTCGTCGCCGCCAAAGCGCGACACCGTGTCGCCCGGCCGCAGCGCCTGCACCAGCCGCGCCCCGATCTGCCGCAGCAGCTCGTCGCCCGGGCCGTGGCCCAGCGAGTCGTTGACCAGCTTGAAGCGGTCCACGTCCAGGAACAGTACGCCGAAGGGAATGCCCCGCCCCCGCCGGATGCGCTCCAGCGCGTGCTCCAGCCGGTTCAGGAAGAGCGCGCGGTTGGGCAGCCCGGTGAGCGCGTCGTGCAGGGCGCCGTGGGCCAGCTGCTCCTGCACGCGCTTGCGCTCGGTGATGTCGGTGATGGCGCCCAGGGTGCCCACGATGTCGCCCGCGGCGTTGCGGAAGGGTGTGCCGTGGATCTCCACCCACCCCGTGGTGCCGTCCTTTCGCAGCGCGCGCATCTCGTACCGCTCGGCAACGCCGCGGGCGCGGCGGGCCATCCGCTCCCGGAACGGCGCGATGTCGTCCGGGGGGATCAGCACCTCCAGCCCCTTGCGGCCCACCAGCTCCTCGGGGCGCCAACCGTAGATTTCTTCCACCCGCGGGTTGGCGTACTGGATGACGTCGTCCAGGTCGGTGATCAGCAGCCCCTCGCCCAGCGACTCGGCCACGGTGCGAAAGCGGATCTCCGACTCGCGCAGCGCCACCTCGGCCACGGAGCGCTCGGTGACGTCGCGCGAGTTGATCACGATGCCCGCCACGGCCGGGGCGTGCAGCAGGTTGGTGGCGGTGGACTCCAGCACACGCCACCCCTCGCGCGCGTGGCGGTTGCGGTAGGTGACGGACCGCACGGCGCCCGGCGTGCGCCGCACCTCGCCGAAGGCCGCCTCCACCGCCTGGCGGTCGTCCGGGTGCGCGCCGGCGAAGGCGCGGGTGCCCGCGAGCAGGTCGGGCGAGTAGCCCAGGATGCGCTCGATGGCCGGGCTGTGGTAGCGCACCGTCCCGTCGGCCTCCAGCACGCTCACCACGTCCGAGGCGTTCTCGGTGAGCGACCGGAAGTACTCTTCGCTGTGGCGCAGCGCCTGCTCCACGCGCTCACGCTCGCCCACCTGGGCCTGCAGGTCGCGGTACCGCTCCAGCATTTCCTGCGAGGTGAGATCCATGGCGCGCTCCAGGAGCACCCGGTCGCCCTGGGCCTCCTCGTACGCCTGGTTCACCGCGTCCACGAACCCGCGCAGCTCCGCGGGCACGTCGGCGGAGCCGAAGTGGCGGCGCAGCTGGCGAAGCAGGAGCTTGTGCATCACTCCGCTTCGGAAAAAGTGGTGACGGTCATCGTCTGGTTGTGCAATTCGCAGCGCGTAGAGGCGGAGAAGGGCGAAATCTCGCCGTACGAGTAGAAGCCGGCCAGCACGGGGCCGCCGCCCAGCACGTCGCGCACGCTCTCCACCTCTTCCTCGGTGCGCTGCTTGAGGATGAGCTTTCGCCCCACGCACGAGATGAGCAGCGCCAGCTGGGCGGTCCCTCCCCGGATGCCGTCGCCGCTGGTGCGGGCCGCGCCGGTGGCGCCGTCGATCAGCCGCTCGAAGTTGGCCTTCATCAGCCGGGCGATGGCGCCCTCGGGCACGTCGCCCGCAAAGGTGAGGCTCTGCTCGGCCTCGTCCACGGCCAGGATGGTGCGCACCACGGGCGCCTCGCTGTCCGGCGTGCGCAGGCTCAGGGGAAAGAGCAGGCCGCTGGCCGGGAGCTCGGCGGCGTGCTCGCCCAGGTAGCGCTTGTACAGCTGCAGCGCCGAGCAGCCGTCCATCTCATACAGCACGTTTCCCCGCGAGCGGGTGATGACGCGCTCGGGACCGAACGGGTCCCACCCCCCCAGCGAGCCGTATCCCACGCGCAGCCGCGGGCCGTAGAAGCCGACGGCGACGACGATTCCCTCCGCCACGTCGCCATCCACCCCCACCAGCGTCCGCTCGAACCGCGACCCGTCGCCCGACAGGCCGCCCGTGGCCGCGACGCCGCGCGGAAGCTGCTCCGAAAGCCCCTTCACCAGCTCGGTGCCGTTCACGTGTAGCCCGTCGGAAAGCACCAGCACGTGCACCAGCCCCGCCGGCTCCAGCGACCGGGCGAGCGCGCGGCCGGCCTCTTCGCTGCTCCCGAACTCCTCCAGCGACACGCGCCCCACGCGCACCTCGGTGTGGGCGAACGCCACGGCGGTAGCCACCACCGAGTCGTCCAGCACGCGCGTGCCGGCGATCTCGCCCGCGGTGGAGCAGCCCACCACGCCGGCGCCGGGGTAGCGGGCGCGCGCGTCGTCCCAGCACTGCGCCTGCTGCACCAGCTCGCGCGAGCCGAACAGCAGGACCAGCTGGGCGGCGCCGCCCAGCCCCTGCCCGGCCGCGGGCTGCCATCCGCCCGGCGCGGTCCACGTGGTCTGCTCGATCTTCATGGCGAGGGGCCGTGCGGGGAGCGCCAAAATGCGGGCGGAGACCGTACAACAAAGTGCCTGAGCCGCACTTCGCGCAAGATGACCGAACCCGCCATCTTATGGATCGAAGCCCGGCCAAGCCATTCGTGACGACGAAAGCCCCGGTGCGGAGGACCGCGCCGGGGCTCTGTGTTGCTGTGCGCTGGTGGACGGGATCAGCCCTGGTTGAGATGGCTCTCCAGCAGGGCCGTCCACCGGGCCTGTACGTCCGCGAACTCGCCGATGCAGCTGGTTGCGCGGCTGGCGGTAAGCTCGCCCTGTTCCACCATGTTCGCATGCGCCTCCGGGTTTCCGCCGTAGATCAGGCAGGTCAGCTTCGCCAACCGCCCGCCGTCGAGAACGGTCGCCCCCGTTTCCGGCGTCTCCCAGTCCAACTCCAGATCGTGGAGGAGGACGACGCCATCCACCAGGTGATCGAGTTCACCGGGCGCCAGCCCCACCATCACCACGACGAACTGATCCGCGGCTTCTTCCATCGGCAGCCCCACGTCCAGCTGCAGCACGTCGATCACCGCATGCCCCACCTGGTGCATGAGCATGAATGCGAAGGCGTTCTGAAAGCTGGCAGGCTCCCCAGAGTCCATTCCGTCCTCACGGTCGCCCAGCTCCGTGAGCAGTTCGTAGCAGATCCGAATGGCGCTCCGGCCTGGATCGTACGTCGCGGTAGGCGTGTCGCACTCAGCGAGCTCAAACGTCACGTCCCGCGGCAGTCGGAATGCCTGGTTCATCGACTCCGCCATCTCTTCAAGCATCCCGTCCAGCTGCAGGATGTTCCGCATCCCCTCGTGCATGGGATTCTGCACCTCGGGATAGGAGGCGAGCCAGCGCCCCTGTGCGGCGGCGGGAGCGGAGGACAGGGCAAGCATGGCGGCGGCACTGGCCAGGAGGCGCACGGGCATGGGCAAACCGGACGGGTTCGAGGGGACTAAGGAGTCGGGCGGCGGGCCAGGATTCAGTTGCGCAGGTACGGCTCGAGCATGGTGACCCAGGCGGTCAACACGGCGTCGTATTCGTGCTTGCAATTGGCCGCACCCGCCGGTCTGGGCCGGCCTTTGCCCGCGGGTGCACCGAACGCGTCCGGGTCGCTGCCGAAGTACAAGGCGGTTTCTCCGGAGCCGGGGTGCTCCCAGTCCACGGCGTGCTGGTGAAGGGCGGCGGCGGCGTCCACCCAACGCTCCGGATCGCCGAAGCCCGTCGTGTTGATGACGGCGAACTGGTCGGCGGCCTCCTCCAGTGGTACCCCGGGCTGCAGCTTCAGGAGGTCGATCAGCGCGTGCCCCGCCTGGTGCAGGAAGATGAGGTTGAACGCCCGCCCGAACAGCGCGGCGGAGCTGTCTCCGCGCGCCGTGGAGTACGCCATGAGTTGGTTGAACAGCTCGTAGCAGAGCCGGATCGCGGGCCGGCCCGGATCGTACGTGGCGCTGGGGGTGCCGCACTCCGCCAATTCGACGGTAATGTCGCGTGGCAGCTGCATGTCCCTGTTCAACGGCTCCAGCATCGATTCCAGCATCCCCCACTGCTGCAGCGAAGCGCCGAGTGCGGCGGTGAGCGGATCCTGCGCCGGTGCGTACGCGGCGATCCAGCGGCCCTGCGCGGCGGCGGGAGCGGACGAGAGCGCCAGGCCGGCGGCCAGCGCCAGAAGGGACTTCGAACTGATCATGCGGAGAGGCCGATCGGGCGAGAAACAAACGGCGGATGCGGCACAGTCTACGCCGTTCCCCGGTCCGGTGCAACGCCGGCCATTCAGTGAGCAGCATTCCGCTTTCGCTGCGGCACGGCGCGCCGATCCACGGCTTCCACCCGCCGCGCAGGCGCTGAATGCTGAACGCGTGACGCGGCCCGGCAGAAAACCGGAATTCGCCAGCCAGCAACATGGCCGCGGCGAACGCGTCGAGCGGATGCGTGCGCAGACGCCCCGTTACTCCTCGCCCGTCTGCTCGTGCGGCGCGTGAACGGGCTTGCTCTCGGGCGAGTGCTGCTGCCGGAGCCAGATGGACAGGCCCGCGATGGCGAACACCGACAGGAACTCGCTCTGCCAATTCTGGAAGCTCTCGAACCAGAAGCGCGACGTGGTGAGGTAGCCCAGCGTACCCACGGCCACGTCGCCATGCGCCAGCTGGTCTTCGCTGTACTCCACCGCGCCGGTGATGGCGTGGCCCCAGAACGAGGCCAGGAACAGCAGGAACAGCACGATGGACAGCGAGTTCCGGTACAGCGCCAGGGCGATGCCCCCGCGGCGGACGGGCCAGGGGGCGCGGGGATCGTTCCGGTGCTTCGCGGGGTCTTCGTCGCTCGGCTCCTCGCCCGCGCCGGACTCGTCATCCGGCTTCTTGCTCTCCGCCGATCCGCGCTGCACGAGGAACGCGGTCAGAAACACGAACACCGCCATCTGCAGGAATTCGGATTCCCAGTTCTCCAGCGTCGCCTCGCCGAAGTGGCCCGTCGCCAGGTACTGCACCAGCGAAGCGGATTCTTCCCCGTGCGCCTGCTGGTCCTGGTTGTACTCGGCACGCCCCGTCAGCACCTGGCCCACGAAGGCCGCCAGGAACAGAGTGATCGCGGCGATGCTCAGGCTGCGGCTCCTGATCCACTTCCGCACGTTGGCTCCGGGTAGAGGTGCGCACCGCCGAGAAGGTTGGGCGGTTGGGCGAGGAAAGAGGGAGGAATGCGGACAGTGTATACTAATGGCTACGCGTGGTCAACGCGGGTCAGCGCTCGATCATGGAAAGGCATTCCGCTTCGCCGCGGCGCGGCGCCCCGATCCCACGGTCCCTTTCGCGAGACGAGAGCGTGCACTGATCGGCGCGCACATCATCTGCCCGGAGGCACCAGCACGACCCTGGAACGATCGCGGACTGAACCGGTCACCCGAGGAGCACCTGGAGCAGCAGCCCGATCAAGCCTGCTGTCGTGGCGGCGGCAAACCAGAGCAGTGCGCGTACGACAACGGGCCGCCTCGTGGACGTCTCGGACAGGTACAAGCCACTCAGCCTCTCAGGCTCGTCGGATTGTCGCTGAATCCGGAGCGTGATCTCCCAGACCGATTTCCGCGGTGGCATGCATCCTCTTCTTGCAAAACGACAGTGGCCGCAATCCTGGCTGAAGGATCGCGGCCTCTTCGTACAAGCAAGACGGACAGAAAAGAAGGTGGGTGTCACGCCACTACGTGTCAACACTTTTCTTCATACGCATCGCCGATCCAGTTCGCGCCCCGAACAGCAGCAAGGCCCTAAGTGCTGGACGTGTAACAGATTAGAGCAGCTGCCCTTCGAGAGGCATCGTCCGGCTCCCAACGCGGCATCGTTGTCGGCATTTCAGCCATAGTGGACGGATGTGGGCAAAATGACACAAGGGTCCGCGAATAGTGGACAAAAGCGAGCAAAGTGACCCGACTGTCCGCGAATAGTGGACAGAATTGCCAAATATCGTGCGCGGCACGCGGGCGGGCCTCACCGGAAGATGCAGTTGGTACCCGCGAACATTACCTCCACGGTGGCGGCGTCGGACGGGCCCGTGACCACGCCGTAGAGCTCGCCCGCCGCGAACTCGTGGCCCAGTGAGGTTTCCTCGACGGTCGTCGCGGGATAGGCCTTCTTCAGCTCGCCCAAGGTGGAACCGGGTCCGATGCCCTCCGGGGTACGAAAGCGGGAGCCCTCCCCCGCAAACCATCCCACGAACTCGCCGTCCTGAAACACCACCTGCAGGCCGGACGTGTACGATGCCTGATATAGCGGGCCGGCCGGGCACTCCTCCTGGTTTCCCTGCTCCTTCGGCGCGCCCAGCGCGGCGTCGACATCCGCGAGCACGCCCGCCTGGGCGCCGCCGAACGCGAGCCGCTTGGGGGCGCCCGCACCGCCGATCGTCAGTCCGTCCGGCGCGAGCACGATGGAGGCAGCACCGCGTTCTGGTCCGCTCGAAGCGGTATCCGCCGTGTCCCAAACCACCGCCGCAGGAGCTTTGGCGATGGAATCGGGAGAAGCCCGGGCGTCCGTGTCTCGAGACGGCTCCGATCCGCAGGCGGCAAGCAGAAGGGTGGTCAGCAGGAGATGTTTCGTATGCATAATCGCGCGCTTTGGTGGCTGGTTCGCGGGAACGTTCTTCAGCGGGGCCTGATCGACAACTCCAGCGGAGTACGGGCGCCGGTGCCGCTCCAATGGAATGCGACCGTCCAGTGGATGTAAAGCTGTACTTCCCAGAAGAAGCTCAGTTCCACGCGTTCCCGTGCAGCGTCGCAGAACACGCACAGCAACTCCGGCCGGCTGCTAACGATGCCGAGCCGCTGTACGTCCGCGTACTTGCGCACGTGGCCGACGGCTTCGTCCAGGATCGAATCGATCGAGGGAAGCACCGTCTCGGCAAGCGCGAGCGAGCGGGCCTCGGGCTCCCATTCCACGCCGACGGGAACGCCGAGATCGTATCCCATTTCGGGAAGCGACGCCCAGCAACGCATCGGGATGTCGCTGCCCGATTCGGAGCGGAAGTTCTCCGCGGGAGGGATCAGCATCGGTTGAGGAGGTAAGGGCGAGGCTCGGGATTCCGTGTCGCTGCCGCGCCCGGGCTCGGAAGTGCCGCCTGGCTAGATCCTTCGGCCCGCGAGGGGTGTGCTACGGGCCAGTTAGGTGCGCCTGGGCCTCTGGATGACAGATCGCGCGTTCGTCAGTGCTGGCGCGCACGCACGCACTTCACCCACTCACGCACTCCGCTTCCGTGCGATCTGCCCGCGATGATGCTCGATGTGCAGCGCCGCGAAGCGCATGCCGCGGTTCCAGTCGATCAGGCCGAAGTAGGGATGCGTGAGCCCCGGTCTCCCCGCCCCGCGCGCCGTCTCCGCCGCGCGCTCGAACTGCTCGGCGAGCGTTCGCAGCTGCGCCAGCGCCTCTTCGCGGGTTCCGCCGGGGGTGTGGGGGCGCACCGCGCGCGGGGCGCGGGCACCCTTGGGAAAGGTGCGGTGGAAGAGCATGTGCGGCAGCAGGAGCAGCTTCAGCATGCGCCTGCGAAAGGGCGTCAGCTTGAGCTTCATCGCCGTTCCCGTGGTCGCTTCGCCGATGAACATGCGGTACACCAGGGCCAGGTGCTCGGTGATCTCGGCGGGGGTCCACTTGCCGGGCTGCCAGGGCGTCGTCCAGGCGTCGGCGGGGAGCGCGGCGGCGGCATTCAGATAGCCAGCGAGCGCCACCTGGTGCTCTTCGAGGGCCGAGCGCCAGCGCGTCTCGGTACGCGGCACGGTCGCGGGCATGGGTGCGGGAGGGTTGGGGAGGGACGGGGAAAAGGCCGCCGGTCAGCGGCCTTCGGTCAGCCAGTAGGTGATGCGGATGGGCGATTCGGTGAACTTCCACCCGGCGCGGCGCCACTCCTCCACGCGCCGGACCAGCTCGCCAGCGGGCGCCTGCCGGTCGTGCCCGGGAAGCTCCGGGTCCTGGTCGCAGGGCCACTCACGGTAGCGCACCGTCCCATCCGCGTCCGGCGGAAAGAGCATGATGACGTAGCCCTCGTCCCCCGACGGGCTCTTGGCCTGAAAGCCGATGTTGGCTTCCCTGCTCACGGCGCAGCGGGCTCGGCGGCGACGGCCACCGGCGACGAGCGCACGAACACCACGCCCGGCGAGCGCTCGCCCTCGGCCGAGACCACGCCGTCGATGGCCATCGCCACGAAGAGCAGGGCCAGGTACAGCAGCGAGTTGCGGTACAGCGCCCAGGCCGGCTTCACGAAATCCGCCGCGCGCATCACCCGCACCACGTCGCGCAGGAACCACAGCCCCAGGATGGCCGCCATCACGCCGTAGAAGGCGCCCAGCCCGCCGTACGTCACGGGCCCCAGCGACAGGGGCACCAGGATGAGCGTGTACAGCAGCATCTGCTTCATGGTCTCGCGCTCGCCCCACACGTTGGGGGCCATGGGCACGCCCGCGCGGCCGTAGTCCTTCTGCTTGACCAGCGCCAGCGCCCAGAAGTGCGGCGGCGTCCAGAAGAACACGATCATGAACAGGTAGACGGCCGTCAGCGAGATCTCGCCCGTGGCCGCCGCCCACCCCACCAGCGGCGGAAACGCGCCCGCCGCCCCGCCGATGACGATGTTCTGCGGGGAGGTGCGCTTCAGCCAGCGCGTGTAGACGAAGACGTAGAACAGAAGCCCCGCCAGCGCGAGGATGCCGCTGATCAGGTTGACCTTGAACGCGAACAGCGCGAACGCCGCCGCACCGAGCGTGACGCCGAAGGCCAGCACGTGCCCCGGGGACATGCGGCCGCTGGGGATGGGCCGCAGCTTCGTCCGCGGCATGTGCGCGTCGATGTCGCGGTCCATGAACATGTTGATGGCGTTGGCCCCGCCCGCCATCAGGTATCCGCCCAGCAGCGTCCACAGCAGCACGCCCGCGCCCGGCATGCGGCCCAGCGCGATGAACATGGGCGCGGCCGTGGTCACCAGCAGCAGCGAGATGATGCGCGGCTTGGTGAGCGTCACATAGTCGCGCAGCCGCTGCGCCACGCCCCCCGACCCGGTGCGCGCGGCGGCCATGCCGGCCCGTTGCGTGGCCGTGGTCATCTGCGCGTCGGCCCCGTCGCGCGGGGGCGCGGGGCGGGGAGCGCTCAGGGGTTCGGTGGAAAGGGCGGCGATCGCTTCGGACATCGAGTTGCTCGTTCCGGGTGCAGGGTGGCCCAAATATACGCTGGCGGCCCCGGAGCGCCACCCTATGCGGGTGATTCCCGACACTCCCGCGGGAGATTGCCCCACGGCCGCCAAGCCCAAAGCGTTCAACCACTTGCGCGCGCGCGCCCCGGCCCTGTACCGTGGTGCGCCGTCGCCGCCCATCACCCACGCACGCCTGATGTCCATCAACCCCAACGCCCACAAGGGCTTTGCCCGCGCCGCGCAGCTGGTGCTGGCGTACACCATGGCCGTGGTGCTGTGGGGGGCGTACGTGCGCGCCACGGGTTCCGGCGCGGGGTGCGGGCGTCACTGGCCGCGCTGCAACGGCCAGACGATTCCGCGCAGCCCCTCGGCCGAAACCATCATCGAGTTCACGCATCGGGCCACCAGCGGCCTGGCGCTGCTCGCCGTCGTGGCGCTGCTCCTCTACGGGTTCCGCAGCCTGCCGAAGGGCGCACCCGCGCGCGCCGGTGCCGTCGCGTCGGTGGTGCTGATGCTCACCGAGGCGGCGGTGGGCGCCGGGCTGGTGCTGCTGGAACTCGTGGGCGCCAACTCGTCCGGCTGGCGGGCGTTCATGATGGCGCTTCACCTGGTCAACACCTTCTTCCTGCTGGGCGCCCTCACGCTCACCGCCTGGTGGGCCACCGGGGCTCCACGCATCCGCCTTCGCGGCCAGGGCGCCGCGGCGGTGCTGATGCTTTCGGCCATCGTGCTGACGCTGATCGTCGGTGTGACGGGCGCCATCACCGCGCTGGGCGACACCCTGTTCCCCAAGACTTCCGTAGGGCTGAACCTGTCGCCCACGGCGCACTTCCTGGAGCGGCTGCGGGTGGTGCACCCCGCCATCGCCATCGCTACGGGGCTGTTCGTGGTCCTCTCTGGCGCGGCGGTGCGCAGGATGCGGCCGGACCCGTCCACCGTGCGGTTTTCGCGGATGCTGGCGTGGCTGTTCGGACTGCAGATCGTCGCGGGGACGGTGAACGTGGTGCTGCTCGTTCCCGTGTGGATGCAGATCGTTCACCTGCTGCTGGCGGATGCGCTATGGATCGCCCTGGTCCTGACTGCGGCCTCGGCGCTGGCGGAGCGCGATCCGCACGGCCATGTGGAGGAGACCGCGCAGTCCCGGTTGCCGGAGCCGGCGGTGCTCTGAGCCTGGTCCCACCCGGCTCGACAGGCTGCCGCTCACTCTGAGGGAGCCCCCTCCCCCCGGCCCCCTTCCCCCGCTGCGCAGGGGAGGGGGAGACCCAGAGCCAGCTGCCGAGCGTGCCCGCGGCTTAGGATCGCACCACGCAGAATCCAAGGCGCGCGCACCCGCCCCCCCGGCGCGCTGTCATCCCAACGGAGCGGCCCCGACCTACCTGCCCACACGCCGAACTTCGCAGCGACTGAGGGATCCGCCACACACCTCGCGACCCCACTCCGGAACGGCAGACACATCACTGGGTGTCGTTCGCGTGTACCCCCTCCTCGGGGGTACACGCCCGGAACAGCGGCCCCGGCTCACTCCACGACCGCCGGGCGCCTCGCGGCGTGTGTGGCGGATCCCTCAGTCGCTGCCGCCTACGTCGCCAGGGCCGGTTCGGCGTGGCCGCTCCGTCGGGATGACACGATGCGCCGCACCTGCCGGAGCGCGATCGAATTCTCCCCCTCGCCCGCTTGCGGGAGAGGGGGCCGGGGGGAGAGGGCAGCCGGGGATTGCGCCGGACTCCCCGAAGCGCGCCAGGCTGGCTCCCTTCCCCCGGGGCTGTTTGCGGGGGAAGGGTTGGGGATGGGGGGCGCCGGCCCGAACACCGCACCCCCCGGAACGCACATCTACCGCACCCACCTCGGAATACCTCTTGCACCCCTCCCGCGCCGCCATCCGGCGGACAGTAACGACGATAGACGAGGAGTGGATCGTGGCCAACGTGGGGGCAACGCTTGCGCACGCGCTCGGGGGAGAGGTGAACGTCGGCAGGACGGAGCGCCTGGTTTCCACCCTCGGCGGGGGAGCGCTGGCGCTGGCCGGGGCCCGGCGCCGCGGCGTGCCCGGCGCGCTGCTCGCCACGCTTGGCGCCGCGCTGCTGCATCGCGGCGTGACCGGGCACTGCCACCTGTATTCAGCCGCAGGCATCGACACGTCTCGAGAGACGGTGGATTCGCCGGACGCGATGCCCGCGGCCGAGGACGGGGGCACCCGGGTCCAAGCATCCGTCACGATCGCCCGCTCGGCCGACGAGTTGTATGCGTTTTGGCGGGATTTCACCAACGCCCCGAAGTTCATGCACCGCATCATCCGCGTGGACGTGCTCGAGGACGGCCAGCGCTCGAAGTGGACCGCCGAGGGGCTACGCGGCCGGACGATCGAGTGGACATCCGAGCTGACGGACGATCGGCCCGGCCGCATCGCGTGGACGACGCTCCCCGGCTCGGACCTGCCGCATCGCGGGTTCGTGGAGTTCACACCCGGCGCCCGCCCGGGCGAGACCATCGTCCACCACGCGCTGGATTTCGATCCGCCGGGCGGCATCGTGGGCCAGGCCATCGCCAGCGCGCTCCACGAGCTGCCCGAGGTGATGCTGCGGGACGACCTGCGCCGCTTCAAGCAGCTGATGGAGAGGGGAATGGTCCTGCGGACGGGACACCGCTGATGGGCCGGGGGGCTCTCACCCATCCCCGCAGGGGCGACTGAAGTCGCGGCAACCACTGCCCGAAGCCCGCCTTTGCGGACTGCGCCCCGCGAGTACCGCTCGCATCGCGCGCCATCGTGCTCACCGCCCGCTCTGCTCCTTCCCTCGATGATCTCGACGCCGCTCATCACCGCCTCGCACCCATGCGGGGCGGCGGTGTATGCGGGCGCATCCCGGGCACGGCCTGGCGATCGATGGGAATCGAGGCACATCAACACGGATCGAGGCAGTCGATGGCGGAATACACGCTCGTGGCGGAAAAGACGGGGGAGTTGAGGCTGGACGCGGCGGCCAAGGAAGAGCGCTACGCCGAGGTGGCGCAGCAGATCGAGGCGGTGCTGGAAGGGGAGCCGGACCTGGTGGCGGCGATGGTGACCATCGTGTGCCTGCTTCACAATGCCCTGCCCTACTACTTCTGGACGGGCTTCTACCGCCGCGTCGGTCCCACGCGGCTGCTCGTGGGACCGTACCAGGGCACGATGGGGTGCCTGTCCATCGAGTTCGGACGCGGGGTGTGCGGAGCGGCGGCGGAGCGGCGCGAGACGGTGATCGTGCCGGACGTGCATGCGTTCCCAGGCCACATCGCCTGCGACTCGGCGTCGGCGTCGGAGATCGTACTGCCGGTGTTCGACGCCCGCGGAGAGCTGATCGCCGTATTCGACGTGGACAGCACCATCCCGGCGGCGTTCGACGAGGTGGACCAGCGGTGGCTGGAACAGATCCTGGGGATGCTACGAGAGAAGGAAGCCCAGCCGATCGTGTGGGCAGGGTGATTCGGGCGCGCGGTGGCGGGCTGAGTCTGGGCCAGCGCGAGTGCTGAAGGGCGGCTGAATCCGCCGCAGCGTCACGTCGGATTCAGCCGCTTTCGCCCGGAGGTGGGCTGCCTTCACCTGCCATCGGGGCCTTGCCGCGGCGCCGCGCGCGGAAGAAGGCGCGCAGAACGTCGCCGGATTGCTCGGCCAGGACGCCCGTGGTGAGATGGACGCGGTGGTTCAGCAGGGGGTGCTGCACCAGGTTGGCCAACGAGCCCGACATGCCGGCCTTGGGGTCGTGCGCGGCGAAGACCAGCCGCGGAATGCGCGCCAGCACGATGGCCCCGGAGCACATGGCGCACGGCTCCAGCGTCACGTACAGCGTGCACTCCAGCAGCCGCCACTCGCCCAGCACCTGGGCGGCGCGGCGGATCGCCACCATCTCGGCGTGGGTGCTCGGGTCCTGCAGCGTATGCGTGAGGTTGTGCCCCGTGGCTACCAGCTGGCCCCCGCGCACCACCACCGCGCCCACCGGCACCTCGCCCAGGGCCTCGGCCAGCGCGGCCTGCTCAAGCGCCAGCCGCATCCACTTTTCGTCCTCCTCGCACCGCGCCTCTTCGCCCATCATTTGGCATCCCGCCCGGATAA
This sequence comes from Longimicrobium sp., assembly GCF_036388275.1. Lineage (NCBI taxonomy): Bacteria > Pseudomonadati > Gemmatimonadota > Longimicrobiia > Longimicrobiales > Longimicrobiaceae > Longimicrobium > Longimicrobium sp. The sequence continues at coordinate 3,075 of NZ_DASVSF010000107.1, read as the reverse complement.
AAACGAAAGGGGACCCCGGCGAAACGCCGGGGTCCCCCGCCTGGAACGGCTCCGGCGCTCAGGGCGCGCCGGTGACGATGGCTTCGGTGTGGGCGCGGGTGAAGCGGCGGTACAGCCCCGTCACCCGGCCCAGGATGGTGAAGTCGTTGTGCTCGTGCACCAGGATGGGCGCGTAGCTGGTGTTGGCCGCCTCCAGCACCACCTGGCCCTTGTTGGCGAAGTAGCGCTTGACCGTGGCCTTGCCATCCACCCGCGCGGCGATGATCTCGCCGTTCTGGATGTCGGCCTCGTCCGCCGGCTCCACCAGCACCATGTCGCCCTCGACGATGCCCATGCCCGTCATGCTGTCGCCCGTGACGGCCAGCAGGAAGGCGTCGGCGCTGCCGGCCAGCTTGCGGTCGAGCTCGAACTCCTCCACCACGTCCTCGCGAAGGAGCGTGGGAACGCCGGCTGCGATCTGCCCGTACAGCGGCACGCTCGCCACTCCCGGCGACAGGTTCATCCCCAGGATCTTCACCCCGCGCGAACGGGAGGCGTCGCGCTCGATGAAGTTCTTGTCGGCCAGCGACTGGAGGTGCTCCGAGACCGTTTTGGTGCTCTTGATCCCGAAACGCTTGCCGATTTCACGGATGCTCGGCTGATACGTGTTCTCCTTGAGGTAGTCCACAAGGTAGTTCAGGATCCGGCGCTCGATCTTGGTCAGCGCTTCAGGCATGGCCGCCTCCGCGGGGATGAAACGTGGGTGGGGTACTTCCCTCCAAGGGTCCCGGACTCTTCATGAATCCGCCTATCACACTTCAGGTCGGAAAACGCGAAACGGGATGGCGCGACGGTGCCGTGCGCCCACCCTCCGGCGTCCCAAGTTGTTTCCGCGCCGCACGATACGTTTCCGTGGCGCGGGCGGTGGGAAGCGCGGGATGTTTCCGCCTTACCTGGCCTTGGGGCGCAACTTAGGAGCAGAGTGTCCGGAAGTCAACAATCACGTATCGCGATGGCTCACGCGCCCTGCATGGCGGCCAGCTTCTCGCGCGCGCGGGCGATGCGCCGCAGCGCCCCCTCGCGCCCCAGCGTGTGCACCACGAAGTCGATTCCCGGGCTGGCGGCCTGCCCCACGAGGGCCACGCGCAGCGGCTGCGCCAGCTTTCCGAACCCCACGCCCGCCTTGTCAGCGGCGGCGCGGAGGGCGGTGTCGATGCCTTCGGGCGTCCACGGGTCCACCCCCGAGAGGCCCTCGTGCACCTCGGCCAGCCGCTGGTCCACTTCGGCGGCGTTCTTCCAGTGCTTGGCGACGGAGGCTTCGTCGTACTCCTCTACCTCGTCCACCAGGTAGGTGCGCGCGTGGCCGGCGATCTCGTGGATGGTGCGGCCCCGGATCTTCAGCTCCTCGACCAGGCGGAGCAGCCAGTCGCGCCGCGCGTCGACGTCCGCCTCGCCGAGCAGGCCGTCGCGCACCAGGACGGGCGCCACCAGGGGCAGCAGCGCTTCGGCGGGGGTGAGGGCGATGTGCTGGCCGTTCATCCACTCCAGCTTGGCCGTGTCGAACACTGCGCTCTTCTTGTTGACGCGCTCCAGCGAGAAGCGCTCGGCCAACTCGTCCATCCCCATCACCTCCACGTCGCCGCCGGGGTTCCATCCCAGCAGCGCGAGGAAGTTGTTCATCGCCTGTGGAAGGATGCCCTGCTCCGCGTACTGGCCGACCGCGGTGGCACCGTGGCGCTTGCTGAGCCGCTTCCCGTCCGGCCCCAGGATCATGGGCAGGTGCGCGAAGCGGGGAACGGCGGCGCCCATGGCCTGGTAGAGCAGGATCTGCTTGGGGGTGTTGGCGATGTGGTCGTCACCGCGGATCACGTGGGTGATGCGCATGTCGATGTCGTCCGACACCACGGCCAGGTTGTAGATGGGCGTGCCGTCGGTGCGCAGGACGATGAAGTCGTCGATGCTCTCGTTTTTGAAGCGCGTGTCGCCGTGCACCTCGTCGTCCCACGCCGTCTCGCCCTCGGGTACGCGGAAGCGCACGGCGAACGGCTCGCCGGCGGAGGCGCGGCGCGCGGACTCATCGCGTGGGATGTGGTAGCACGCGCGGTCGTAGCGGTACTCCTCCTTCAATTGCTCGCGCTTGGCGTTCAGCGCTTCGGGGGTGCAGAAGCAGCGGTAGGCGGCGTCCTGCTCCAGCAGCCGCTGCACGTCGCCCTTGTGGCGGTCGAGCCCGTCGGCCTGGTGGAACGGGCCCTCGTCCCAGGTGAGGCCCAGCCACGTCATGCCGTCCAGGATGGCCTGCGTCATTTCGCCGCTGCTGCGCTCGCGGTCGGTGTCTTCGATGCGCAGCACGAACACGCCGCCGGTGCGGCGGGCGAGCAGCCAGTTGAAGAGCGCCGTGCGGGCGCCGCCCACGTGCAGGTAGCCGGTGGGGCTGGGGGCGAAGCGGACGCGGATCTGGTCGGACATGGCGTGATTTCGGGTAACTACGGTAACGACGGTAACTACGGTCGAGACGGTCACGACGGTACGGGCCACAACCGTGGCCGCGTTTCGAGACGGTCGATTCGGTGGGAATGTAGGGAGGCGGGCGGGGCGGGACTAGACGCGGAGGCCCCTCCCCCGGCCCCTCCCCGCACAAACTGCGTGCGGAGAGGGGGGAACTTCGGTGTGGGAGGCCAGGATCGGCGCTCGGGCGGGCGCCCCCCATCCCCAGCCCTTCCCCCGCAAACTGGGCGGGGGAAGGGAGCCAGTGTGGTGCGTTTCGGTTGGGCCGGCGTTCGGGCGGGCGGCAGGAGGTTTGGGGCGTTTCGATTGAGGCCGGCGCATGCCCCTGGCGGCCCTCTCTCCCCGGCCCTCTCCCCCGCAAGCGGGGGAAAGGGAGAATTCGATCGCGCTTCGGCCGGCCTGGTGCACTCGACTACGCGTGCAGTCCGCGAAGGCGGACTTTGGGCCCTCGTTGCCGCGACGTAACCGTTCAGTGGGTTGTACAAAACTGTAGACTTTGTTCACATGAGCACTACATATTGTGGCCCATGAGCATCATAGAGCAGCTGGAGGCGGCTGGTGAAGTCCTCTCGCCCGCAGTGCGCGCGGCGA